>JAEEJP010000054.1 GCA_016281925.1 Methanomassiliicoccaceae archaeon | reverse complement strand
TCATGACGTTCGAAGCGGATATTGCTCCGTATCTGGAGAACCTCTCGGCCACGGCCTCGCGGAGCTCGGGGATCCCGGCGGTAGGGCCGTATTTGTTCAGGCCCTTCAGGGCGGCCGCGTTCATCCCCTCCACAGCCTGCCTAGGCGGGTCCAGGTCAGGCTCGCCCAGGCCGAGGTTTATGGAGCCGGGGCCAGCCAGGTCGAACATCTTCCTTATTCCGGACATCGGAATCTCCGAGATCCTCTTCGAGACCTTCATGGCGTCCGGATTCCGTACTGCGTATATGGTATTGTCTTTTGATAAGGGCCCACAGGTCTGATCCGGCGCATCAGCCTCTCCGTCGGCATCGCTTCGTCCGAACAAACGTTTAATGAAGATGCCCATATGGAGGTCCGGGGCAGAGCTTTGAAGAAAGTCAAGAAGGAGTTCGTGATAGGGAGGATCAGCAAGGAAGACCGCGACGGCTCTGCCGTACTCAAATCCTCCATAAAAGTCTTTGACGGCTCTGCAGGGGCTTCGAAAGTCAAGCGTGTGGAATTCTCCGTTTCTTCAGAATACTCGGATTATTTGCTCACGGAGAGGTGCGACGCGTTCGTGGTCCTTCTCCTGAGGATGGCCGTGAACAAGGGCTTCGACATAAGGTCCGACGTTCCCGTTTCCAACGATTTGTACTATAATCTCAAAGAGCAGTTCCTCCCTCCGTATGTGAAGAATGACGGCCATCCGATCAAGTTGTTTTTGAAGCCTGCGTCAAGCGTCGGAGGCGGTACCGCCGTGGGCACCGGGCTGTCCTGTGGCGTGGACTCTTTGCACGCGGTCATGAAGCACATCGATTATCCGGACGAGGAGTTCAGGCTGACCCATCTGTGCATAAACAATGTCGGCGCCTTCAATGACATATATAGGTTGGGAGGCGTTGACAACGTCCGTAAGGGGCTGTATGCCCGCGCCCGCAAGGCGGCGGCGGACATGGGCCTTCCGTTGGTGGAGACCGATTCCAACGTGGATGAGGTGTTGCCCCAGAATCATTACTTTTCACACAGCTTCACCTCTGCATTCGCTATATTCTGCCTGAAGAAGCTGTGGAAATACTATTTCTATGCATCATCCGGGGTTGACTGCGTCTCCGGTTTCACTCTGAAGAATCACTTGATGCATCCCCCGTCGCGCTTCGAGCTCCTCACGATGGACTGTCTGAGCACATCTTCTCTGAGGATTTACATCGAGGCCCCCACGGCCTCCAGGTTCGAAAAGATAGTGGACATATCCGACTTCGTCTACGCGCAGAGGTATCTGACTTCTTGTACCAACAGTTACGACAACTGCTGTCGTTGCGACAAGTGTACCAGGAACATCATGACGCTCGATGCCATCGATCGTCTGGACCGTTTCAGTGAGGTCTACGACATCGGCCTTTACGAGAGGTTCAGGAGCAGATACATGTGGTACCTGTATTCCAAGAGGGACGACAGCTATTACGAGCCCGTTTTCGTCAAGTTCAAGTCCAAGAAGGACGAGGCCTTCATACGGGTGGGACAGGTGTTCGAAGCGGCATCCAAATTCGATGCGGCTTGGAAGAGCGGCAGCCCTAAATTGACCAAGGCCGCGTTCGAGGAGCTCCTCCCCTTCGCGGAGGAGGGGGAGATGCACGCGGCGCTCCGCGTGGCTCGCTCCTACAATTATGGAAGAGGGGTCAAGAAGGACCGCGAGGCCGCCGTCAGATACTGGACGATGTCCGCGGATGCGCTGAGGGTCGAGGTAGAAAACGGCTTCACTACATCCAGGATCAAACTGTTCGACTTGTTCTGGTCAATGGAGGAAGAGAAGTACTATCCGGAGATGATGTCTCTTCTGGAGCCTCTTCTGGATGTGGGCGACATGTCGGCGATGATGCGCATGGGGCGCGCCTGCAGATATGGAAAAGGGGTGCCCCAGGACACCGAATCGGCATTGACTTGGTTTAGACAGGCTACCGCGAAGGATCCGACATGGCTGCCCGAGCTATGCGATCTTCTTCTCAGCACCGGCGACGAGGAATTCTACAAGGAGGCGATGGACAGATGCCTGGAGCGCGTCAAAAAAGGCTCCAAGCACGCTTTCAGCAACATCGCGCGCATGTACCGTGACGGGAAAGGGGTCGATAGGGACCTTCGCACAGCCGCAAAATGGATGAGGAAGGCTGTCGACGCCAATCTCGAAGGAGCGGATCTGGAGCTGTTCGACATTCTCTGGGCGATCAACGATCCGGAGTACGACAAAGGATTGCTGAAGCTCGCCCGCCCGAGGGCGGAGGGCGAATCGATACCCTTCATGGGACGTTTCGGAATGATGTACAGGCAGGGAAGGGGAGTGGACAGGGACGTCCGCACGGCCATGAAGTGGCTGGGCAAGGCCGCTGACTTAGACCCGTCCTGGACCGCGGAACTGTGCGAGACCGTGGCGGAGTCCGGCGGCGACGCGGCCCGCAAGAGTTTGCTGGCCAGGGTCAAAGGCCTATGCGATGGAGGCTCTAAATACGGCTATTTGTGCATGGGTCGTATGTGCCGTGACGGAATCGGAGTGAAGAAGGATCCCCTCGCAGCGGCAGATTGTTACAGGAAGGCTGCTGAGAGCATGGATTCGGCGGCTCTGGAGCTCTTCGACGTGCTATGGTCGCTCAACAAGGACGAGAACGATCGCGAGATGATGAGCATCGCATACAGGCTAGCTGAAGCCGGGAATCCTGAGGGCATGGGGCGTCTTGGCAACATATACAGGCATGGGAGAGGCGTTCCAAAGAACCTCATGATGGCGGAAAGGTGGACGTCCAAAGCATGCGAGAAGGACCCCGCCAGGTGGAGGACGAGCCTAGAGGTGATAAGGGAAGCCATCGCGGAGGAACGCGGATGCACCCGATTCGACATATGATTCACAACCCTATAATATCATAATGATGATGATGCTAGCGTGTCCAAACTGTTGATTCTAGGCGGTAATTCTGCCACTGCAGGGGCCGTTGAGGCTGCGAAGAGGATGGGTGTGGAGACCGTCGTCATAGACATGAACCCCAAAGCGTATGCGAAGAGGTTCGCCGACAAATCGTATGACATCGATGGCAAGGACGTCGAAGGCATCGTCGAGATCGCTCGCGGAGAGAAGGTCGACGGGGTCCTGTTGGGCGCCGTCGAGGAGCTCATGGAGACATACCAGAGGGTTTGCACGGAACTCGGCCTTCCGTGCTATGCGACCAAGGAGCTCTTCGACACGTTTTCGGACAAGCGCGCCTTCAAGGAATTGTGCGTGTCCAACGACGTGCCTACGACCCAGGGCGGCCTCTATGGTCCCGGCGACCTGGAAGAGCTGAAATCCAAAAGGTTCCCGCTTATCGTGAAGCCGATAGACAGCAGCGGATCCCGCGGAATACGCGTATGCTATTCCCCGGAGGAGGTAGGTGATGCGATATCGGCTGCGCTTTCGTTCTCGGAGTACGACAAAGTCCTCGTGGAGCGGTACATGACCGGGCAGGAGGTGGTGGTGTATTACGCTTTCCAGGATGGTGAACCGACGCTTCTGGGCATATGCGACCGCTACACCAACCATCAGCGCGCGTCTATGGCGCAGCTCCCCACGTCGTACATATTCCCCTCAAGGTTCACCCGTGCGTACATAGACGGGGGAGAGGATTGCCTGGTCGGGGAGATGTTCCGCAAGGCCGGCATCAAGAACGGGGTGATGTTTCTTCAGGGATTCGAGGATGACGGCGTCTTGAGGTTCTATGAGTCAGGATACAGGCTTAACGGGGCCCAGGAGCACCAAATATTCGCGAACACGTGCGGAGTCGATGCCAAGGAGATGATGGTAAGGCTTGCATTGGGTGAGGGGATGGCTGACTTCAGAATATCCTCCAAGGCGGACCCGTTCATCCACGGGAAGTTCGGATGCAAGCTGTCGGTCCTCATGAATCCGGGAAAGATATCCGAGTTCGTAGGGCTGGATGACATAAGGAGGCTGGAGGACGTGGTCTACGTCAACCCCAGCTACGATCCCGGCGCCGTGGTCAAGGATGCAGGGACCTTGAAACAGATCGTATGCAGATTCTTCGTCGTTTCCGAAACGAAGGAAAGGTTGAAATTCTTCATCGACGAGATCAACAGGCTGTTCGACGTTTTGGACGGGGACGGGAAGTCCTTGCTCATGGAGCCGTTCGACACCGGACTTATCTTGCGCTATTATCGAGGGTTAAAATGAGAGCGATACTGCTGGCAGCCGGGAAGGGGACTAGGATCAACAGGCATTTCAAGCGTCCCAAGTGCACATTGCTGATCGAAGACACTCCGATCATAGAACACACGGTGAAGATATTCAAGAGCCGCGGGATAAAAATCACCGTGGTGCTGGGATACGGATGCGAGTTCATTCGCAGCGTCCTCAAGGATTACGACGTAGACTACTGCTACAATCCGTTTTACTCGGTCACAAACAGCCTCGGGTCCCTGTGGGTGGCGAAGAAGTACCTTACGGGCGAGGAGGACGTCGTCATCGGAAACGCCGACGTATACTGGGAGGAGCCCCTCATAGACCGCCTGATGGCCGATCCGAACGGCTTGGTCATGGCGGCGGATGAGTCCAGGCATGAGGTCGGCGACTACTTTTTCGACGTCAGGGATGGCTGCATAAGGAGATACGGCAAGGAGCTCACCATCGACCAGAGGACCCATGAGTACGTCGGATTGGCCAAGATCACATCCAGAAAGGTCCCGGTGTTCGCCGAGAGGCTCGACGCCATGGTCAAGGCGGAGAAGTACAATCTGTGGTGGGAGAACGTCCTTTACGAGTACATAGACGAGGACCCGGTGCACATCATAGATGTGTCCGACCTTTTTTGGGCCGAGGTGGACTATATACAGGATTATGACCGTATAATGGAGTACATTAGGACCGGGGACGTCTCCAGCAAGATAGACAAGAGGTTCGTACCCCATCCCGATTGATCTTCGGGCGCCGTTTCCGGCGTTATTGTCAGGTCCTCGGATCAGTGGATAGGCCGCAGGCTTAACGCTTTTAAACAGTCTGCGCCTTTCATGTCCGCTGGAGCATCCAGTGAACGGTGGCGAGGATGGCGGAGCCTAAGGATTCGGTCAACGAGCTTGTTATCAAGTGGATTCACCTCGAGA
Source organism: Methanomassiliicoccaceae archaeon (assembly GCA_016281925.1). Taxonomy (GTDB): domain Archaea; phylum Thermoplasmatota; class Thermoplasmata; order Methanomassiliicoccales; family Methanomethylophilaceae; genus Methanoprimaticola. The sequence goes on along the minus strand of JAEEJP010000054.1, from coordinate 23 downwards.
AGGACGGCATCAACGCAAGATCC
>JAEEJP010000053.1 GCA_016281925.1 Methanomassiliicoccaceae archaeon | reverse complement strand
GGCCGGGGCGCTTGGCGTGCCCTACACCCGAAATCGTCAATACGCGGGGGCGACAGCAGGGGACGGCCCCGCTGAACCATCAAGCCCATCGAGTGACAATGATATCTTGTCCTGTAGAGTCGGAGTAAGCGTGGAAGACGGCCGGAGGGTCGTTGTTCGCGCCTTATCGGGGGAACCGGGTCAGGTCCTGACGGGAGCAGCCTCACCTTGAGCGGCTGACGTTTACGGGAGAGCAGGGTTGAGAATCGGAATGGCAAACTTGGTGCGGGAGGAGGAGTCAACCTCTGTGGCCAGGCTTTTTCTGTGATTTCAGACGCTCAAGAGCTTCCTCGGCGGCCTTCAGGCCCTGCTCTGCGGCTTTCGAATACCAGAATTCGGCATCCCCTCCGGCGGCTCCGCTCTCGCAGAGCTCCGCATAGCACAGCTGCGCCTGGGCATGGCCGTTCTCCGCCGCTCTGAGATACATGGAAGCCGCCTCTGCCATGGACTGGGGGACTCCGTGCCCGTTCTCGTACATCTGGCCCAGAGCATACTGGGCGCCGGCATGGCCATGCTCGGCGGCTTTGGAATACCAGCAGACGGCTTTCTCATAGCTCCTGCCGCTCATGACGGTCCTGTAATTGCAATGACCCAGCATGAACTGGGCTTCGACGTGGCCGGCGGCTGCCGCCTCCTCGAATCTCTCGGCAGCGGCGGCGATGGATCCGGAATCGTCCTCGCCTTCGAAGAACGACATCCCTGCCCTGAAAGCCTTCTCGGCTTTGGCGCCTGACAGAGGCGCATCGCCCTTCCTGCCGAAGAGCTTCATACCGCAGGCCTCCCGACGACGCATCCTGTGATGATATCCTCGGAGAAATCGAAGACTTCGGCGGTCTCATCCCCGTCGGTGATGCTCAGGACGCGGGTGGAGTCTACCTTCCCGACGACGGCGCCTTCGCATCCGGCTTCCGTGAATATCGATATTATCTCCGCCGAATTCTCTGGCGGGCACGCGAATACGAATCCGCATCCCTGATATGTGAGGGCCCATCTTATCGGATCCGCGCCTTCGGGCATGGGGATCCTGCGTATGTCTACCGTCCCGCCTCTGGCAGACGATTCCAGCATCATCCCCAGCGTCCCGATGTGCCCGGGATTGCTCATGTCCTTGCAGGCGTGGGCCAGATGCCTCTCGCCGACGATGGCAGCTGCTTCCATCTGGGCCCTGACTATGGCATCCGGCTTGCCGACGGTCGTCACGTAGGCGTACGGGATGTTATCCTGATACCAACCGTCGGTGTCGATGACGAAGACGATGTCGTCTCCGGACTCCGCGGTGCTGCTCAGAAGGATCGCGTCTTTGCGGACTTTCCCGACGATCGAAATGTCGATGGCGTTGTAATCGCAGTCGGGGTGCGTATGGCCCCCCACCACCGGAACAGCGAATTTCCTTATCCCTTCCTGTATGCCGTGTATTATGCCGGAGGAATCCCCTTCGCCTCCGAACGACATGACATCCACCATCCCCAGAGGCCTCCCTCCCATGGCGGCGATGTCGTTCACGTTTACCAGAACGGCGAAATAACCGGCCATGTACGGGTCGGACTCCATCAGGGATTCCATGATCCCGTCGGCGGCGAAAAGGATGTACTGGTCCCCCACGTCCAGGGCGGCGGCGTCCTCGCCTTCCGCCGCGTATACCTGGGGGAATCCGGCGGTCGGAAGGAGATCCACGATCTCATGTATCTTCCTTTTCCTGGTGACGCCGGGAAAGGATCTTATGGCTTCAGCCATTTCTTTGGCAGTCATTCATGCACTCTCCGAAAAGAATCGAACTTTCTTCCTTCTCCAAAGGCTTCCTGTGCGGAGGAACACCGCCGCGATGAGGCAGCCGACGATCATGACCACGATGATGACCTTCCACATGTCGTAGTAATCGGCCATCGGGAGCCTCACATTCATTCCGAAGAAGCTGGCGATTATGGTCGGGATCGACATTATGAGAGTGATTATGGTGAGGGACTTCATGACCAGGGAAAGCGAGTTGTTCATGTCCGCCTCCACCAGCTGGCGGGTACCCTTGACAATCTGGCTGTAGGTGTCCGTCATCTCCAGCGCCTGGTTGACTTCGATGATCACGTCGTCCAGAAGATCCTTGTCCTCCTCGCTGGAGACGAAGCGGGACTGCCTGGCCAGCCTGCCCACGACCGTCGAATTGACGGACAGCGAGGTCTTGAAATAAACGAGGTTGGACTCCAGCTCGTGGAGCTCGAAAAGATCGTCCCTCTCGGTTTTGATGAGAATCGCCCTTTCCATGGCGAGCCTCCTGGATTCTATGTACTTGAGATCGGTCTGATAGTCCTGCGCGATTTTGTACAGCATCTGCAGAACGAAACGGGGCCTGTTTGCTATGTTGACCGGCCCGTGCACGCTGACCCTGTTTTTGATCAGGCCGCTCATGCCCAGGGTCTCGACCAGCGACACTGTGACGATGGCCGTATCCGTGATGGCTATGGCCAGAGGGAAGGTGGTGTATTCCAGCTTGTCGTTCCTCCACTCCTGCGCAGGGACGTCTATGACGATGAGGGTGTAATCTATGTCCACCTCAGCCCTGGAACCTTCCTCGTCGTCCAGAGCCGCCGTGAGGACTTCCACATCTATGTCCAATGCGTTCTGAATCCTGGCGATCTCCTCCTTGGAGGGGTTCGTCATCTTTATCCACACGTCCTCGCCGATGTCGTTCACCTCCACCGGCCCCATATCTCCCATGGCATAGATGCTCAACATTTCCTTCCCCCGGCTCAGATGATGAACGAGATGATCACCATGAGGAACATCAGAAGCACGACGTTCGACACCGCGGCCGCGATGTTTCCGCCGGTCCTGGCTCTTTTCTCTTCGTCTTTCATCCCAGACTTCTCAAGCAACCAGTCAATCCCGCCGGCAAATATGAATCCTCCGTCGAACGGGTACGCCGGAAGGGCATTGGAGATGGCCAAAAGGATGTCGATCCAGAATATCCAATAGGCCAAGGACAGAATCGCCCAGCCCGCATCCCCCATCGGCATGTCATACCACCATCTCATGCTTTCGTTGATGGGGGTCATGCCGTCCATCGGCCCCGAAAGGTAGCTGAAGAACGATTTCACATATGAGATGGCGCTTCCGTCGGCGGCGGCGAACGGGTTCGAAGCGATTTCCATTATGCGATCGGGGGTTGTGAAGGTGAATCCCCCCATGGTCACCGAGACGCCCAGGAATCCGCCGCCGGATGAATCGGAAAGAGCGACCGGCTCATGGTAAACGATCTCTGGGGAGTCTCCGACCGAGACGGTGGCGACGGCAGCCATATCGCCGGGAGAGGTGGTTCCCATGAACTCGGAGAACTGCTGAGGAGAGCCTATCAGCGTCTCTTCCCCGCCTATTGTTATCGAATAGATGAAATGCCCGTATTTCAGCCCCGCCTTCTCCGCAGGGCTCTTCTGGACGACGGTTTTGATGTAGGCGCCCATTTGAATGGGGATATCCGACATCTTTTCCCCGTCTTCTATGGCATACCTCAGATAATACCGGTGGGTAGGATCGAAATTCGAGCTGCCGTCCTCGAATCCCATCGACACCACGTTGTTCAGCGACATCGGGCATACCGGAAGCATGGCGTCAGAGTCTTCGTCCATGGCGCCGATTATCAGGGCAGACAGAGGGACGCCGGAATCCAGGGCGGGAGAATCCTTGTCCATGCTGTAGACTCCGGCTTCGTTCCCGTAAGGGGATGACGCGGCGCCGCAGGAAAGCATCACCGCAAGCGCGGCGATTACGGCGACCACGGTGTTGACCGTAATCCCCGCGGTGTAGATGTCCATCCTCGGCCTGCGCGGAGCGGCCTCGACCTGCTTCTCGTTCGGCTCGACGAACGCTCCAAGGGGTACCACGCCGTAAAGAAGGCCGCTGGAATCGACGTCTATGCCGTTGGAGCGGGACTGTATCCCGTGGGCCATCTCATGGACGACCATGGCCACGATCAGAGCGGCTATCCCGTAGCTGAGAGGCAGTATAGGGTTGAACCCGGGTATGGCCAAAGCGTACTCGATCCCGATGCTCCTGCTTCCTATGGCGGAGGGGAGAGCCAGCATCGCCACGACCAGCATATACATTATCAGGAACAGAAGCACGGCCGACACAAGCTTCGAGAAGAATCCGAACGCCCTCCAGAATCTGCGGAAGCGCCCTATGCGGCCCATCCACTTTATGCCCAGATGGGTCTTGATCATCAGGGCGGGGCCGTATGTCTGCAGATGATACTTCTCGGCCTTCTCTTTGTGGGTATAAACCCACAGATAAATGGGCACATATATTATAAGAAGGATCAGAAGAATCACATAAGCCGTGCTCATCTTCCGTGGTTATATCGTCTTGATATATAGGCATGTCATCGGTATACCAATTCGATGCCAGGCGGGTTCATGTCTTCTATGATCCTCTTGGCCCAGCCCAGTTTCCTGGCTTTGACCGCGGGATCCGAGCCCTCCTTTGACATCGGATGGGAATAATCGAAACCGGGGAGCAGAATCCTCCGGCACCCGAAATGCCTGGCTATGCATACTGCGCGGTCCCCATCAGTGAATCCGCCGTAATCGTAGGATATCAGGGTCGGGACCGACTGGGTGGTCAGGACCACCGGCCCCCTGAAAAGCCCGGCATATCTCGAAGACAGTTCGCGGTTGTCCCCGTGGGCATGAAGAAAAGTAACCGCACCTTCCGAGCTTGCCTCCAGCTGCGGCCCGATGTCGCCGTCCATGTCCGTGACCACCATGTCCGGCATGATCCCCAAGGCCAGCAGACGCCCGACGGACGACCCGGAAGCGATGAGGGTGCCCTCGGCTCCGAGCTTCCCGACATCCTTCTCCAGGCCGGGGGAATTGCCGAAAACTGTGCACACATCCCCGATCAGCTCTCCCGCTTCCTCGCCGGATATCAGGTCGCAGTTAAGCGTGGCCATCTCGAGGACGCGCACGCTGCCCTCGTCGTCCGCGCGGGAATATCCCATGTCTGCGAGGATCTCCTCGTAAACAGGCTCCCATTCAGAGAAAAGCATCGGAATCTCTCCCGGACCTTCTGGCCGCGGAGCCCTTCTTCCTGATTTTCCTCTTCTCTCTGCGGCGGCTCTTGTCGATGCGGTTGATGATCCCGCTGGTCACTATCCAGAAGATGACGCCGAGAACGGTCTCGATCATCCCGACGGCCAGGGTATCCTGGAAGCTGATGTAGGTGAGCGCGATGTCGAACAGGCCCGTGATCAGGAAGCAGCATGCGGCCAGGGTCACGCAGTACATTATGTTCAGCATATTGAATCTCTTGGCTTCCTGGTAATCTGTGACGATTTTGCCGGTGAAATACAGCATCAGCGCGATGCCGATGGGCCATGCCATGGACTGCAGGAAGAACGCCGCCCTAGCCGTGAAATTGGGGAAATACAGCGATCCCGTATCGAGATAAGCCCATATTGCCGACATCAGCAGCGTGAATGCCGACAGAATCAGGAAAACCAGGTTCGTCGACTGCTTGAAAACGTTGTCGTAGACATACGATTTGAACTCCGATGCTTTGTTCACGATGTTATATCCGTAGAGCAGAAGCACCAGGCCGATGCTGAACACGCACAGGCTTCCGGACATCCCCAGGAGCGACGAGGTTTTCCCGTCCCCGAGATAAAGCAGAAGATTGGGGATGATGAAGAACAGGGATATCAGCATCATCAGCAGCCCGATGGGCGCGATGAAACGCTTCCTTTTCCCCGGATCCGCCATCATCCTTGATATTATATAGAACGAGCCTTCGATGCCGGGGACCTGCCTGATGTAGACTTTCCGGACCGAATCCACGCGGGCCCTGGACGCGATTATGGGGTAGATGTATTCATCCTCGGCGCCGTCGCCGACCAGAACTATCCCGTCCGGGTTTATGCGTTCGAGGATCGTTTCCAGCTCTTTCACGAGGCGCTCATCCGATCTGTGGCCGACGTTGCTGTCCCCGCATATGAGCGCGACCTCCGCATCGCCTCCGTCGTCGCGGATCTCCAGGCAGACCTTTATCGCCGCGTAAAGCGCGTTTGTGTCTGAGTCTTCCGGATCCGCGATCCCGAGGGCGGCGGCGGCTTCTTTGCACCGTGCGATGCCGACTGCGGGCGTCAGGACTCTCCCCTTGTCGCCGAAGTCGTTGTCCCTGTCCACCGCAAGAACCAGAACTTTCCTCATGCCATCCGGAAGGCGGTTTGGATTATTATTGCTAACGCTCGGAAGCGCATCTTACGCGGGCGGTAAGAATTATAAAGGAATCCTTGTGATTAGCCCCCATGCGCATCAGATGGCACGGGCATTCATGCTTCGAATTGGGTGATGCCGAGCGTACGATAATCATAGACCCGCACGATGGGCGTTCCCTGGGCATCAAGCCTCCGGCCGCATCCGCTGATGTCGTTCTGATGACGCACGACCATTACGATCACAGGGCCGCCTGGATTATAGGCGGGAAACATACCGACATAATGGCCAAAGAAGGCGTATTCGAAGCCAGAGGCATGAAGTTCGAAGGCCTGAAGACGTTCCACGACACTTCCGAGGGAAGAGAAAGGGGCATCAACATGATGTATCTGTTCGAGATGGAAGGCTTCAGGATCTGCCACTGCGGAGACCTGGGCTGCATCCCCGACGAAAAAGTCATCTCGAAAATCAAAGGCGCGGACATCCTGATGGTCCCCACCGGGGAAGTCTTCACCATGGTCCTGCCTGAAGTCCGCAGGTTCATAGAGATGGTCAACCCCAACATCATAATCCCGATGCATTACAGGGTCGGCGGCCTCACGCTACCGATTTCCCCTCTGGACGATTTCCTCGAGATGATGCCGGAAGACTACGTGGATTACGTCGGCAACGAGATAGACGTGACAGCCGACGATCTGACGGAAATGAAGGAATGCTGGGTTTTCGACCGCTGAACAGAATAAAAATCTGAGGGGGACCCTTCCGGATCCTGTTCCCTCAGTAAAGGACTAGCCCGTCCTCGATTTTTCCCATTTCGATGGGCGTGGAATCGTCTCCGACGACCGCGCCTTTCGAATTCGCGACGATGCCTGCCCCGACCATGCGGGAGCCGCGGTTGACCGATCCCCTGATGGCTTCGACCTTCAGGACGTCGGCTATGAGCCTCATGTCGTCGTCGGAAGCGTCCGCATGGCATACGCAGCCTTTGTTGGTGGCCACGCAGACCGAGCCGACGGTGTCGCATCCGGCTATGGAAGACCTGACGCATTCGACTCCGAGGAAATCCTCCAGCTGTCTGACCGTGACGTCGGAATATCCGGGATGGACTATGGCCCCGTTATCGTTGGCGAGGATGTTGTTTCCCGCGGCGTTGAGAGCCTCGTCCAGCCTCATGCATGGGATCTCGGATTCCATCTTTTCCAGTTCGTCGCTTTCTATCAGCCCTGTGACGACCGCTCCACTGGAGTTCATGGCCACCAGAGAGCCTACTACGTACGAGCCGGAAACTGTCAGAGTCACGGCATGCACGCCGAGGGCCTCTTCGATGTCCCTCAGGAATTCAGGCGAGGCGCCCTCGGCGACGAAAGAGAGGCTCTCGCTGGCCGCCGCGAACACGCCTATGTTGGGATTGCCGCCGTAGCGCGAGAGCCTCATCATAACGCTCACTCGGTAAGGGAGACTTCGACGAGGCCATCATCGTATTTGACAGCCTTGACGGTGATCTTGGAAGGAGGGTTGCGGATCCCGTTCTCCCAGAGCTTCTCGTTGACGCTGGCGTCGATCCAGACCTTGTCTTCGCCGGTCTTCATGTGCCTGGCGATGAAAGTCCTGACCTCTTTGACGGCGCGGTTGGTCCTGCGGGTGCGGGGAGCCATCTTCGCTTTCCTCAGAGGGACAACGATTTTTCTCTCGATCTCATCTGCCATTGGAATCACTCCTTAAGTTTGCTCATGCGCCACGACCTTCTCTTGGGGTGGCGGAAGAACTGCCTGTTCGTTCTCATCATGACCCAAGCGGGAACGCGGCGGTTCTGCTTGATCTTCTTGTTGAGCCTAGTCTTCATTGCGGGGGGCTTTGTGCTTGACATGATTATCTCCTCTCTATGGTGATCTCCCTCTTCTGGGGAATGATCTGCGCAAGGATGTTCTTCAGCATGGCGTCGTCTATGACACCCCTGAGTCTTCCGCTCTGTTCGAGCTTGATAAGCTGCATCTCAACCGACTCTGCCAACT
>JAEEJP010000052.1 GCA_016281925.1 Methanomassiliicoccaceae archaeon | reverse complement strand
TGTACGGGCTCCGCCCAGCACCCGCGGGTGCACTCTCACCCTGCGCGACCCTCTCCCGTTCTTTGCTGTGTCGTCCCCGCACACGCGGGGGTAATCCCGATGTTTTGTCGTCAGGATCGGAAGGATCGCAGTCGTCCCCGCACACGCGGGGGTAATCCTCTCTCGCCACCGTCACGCCCGACTGGTGCGCCGTCGTCCCCGCACACGCGCGGGTAAGCCTACGTCTCCGTGCGAATCCTACTCGCTGGAATGGTCGTCCCCGCACACGCGGGGGTAATCCCTTATACCTATACCTATACTTGCGCGGGCATTGGTCGTCCCCGCACACGCGGGGGTAATCCCGAGGCGAACTCGGCCTCGCCGACGAGGCCGGCGTCGTCCCCGCACACGCGGGGGTAATCCCCATTCCACTTTATCTTTAAGTGCCGTCGGCGTGTCGTCCCCGCACACGCGGGGGTAATCCCTGCAGGAGGCCGTTGACCGACTTGAAGAACGAGGCGTCCCCGCACACGCGGGGGTAATCCCAGCCTGCTGCAGTCCGTGAGCGTCCCGAAGAGGTCGTCCCCGCACACGCGGGGGTAATCCCATCGACTTCGCGGTGGTGGACGAGGTGCACGAGTCGTCCCCGCACACGCGGGGGTAATCCTGGCTCAGAGATCATCGCGTACAGGCGGATGTAGTCGTCCCCGCACACGCGGGGGTAATCCCGCATAGAGCGCCACGGCAACCAGGCCGACTATGTCGTCCCCGCACACGCGGGGGTAATCCTACCCTCTCGTCCCCCTCCCCGGCCCCGCCGATGTCGTCCCCGCACACGCGGGGGTAATCCCGAAACCGGATGCGTCCCCTTAGCCAGCCTTAGGTCGTCCCCGCACACGCGGGGGTAATCCCGGGAAAGGCACCCTGAAGCTGGAAGTCACCCCGTCGTCCCCGCACACGCGGGGGTAATCCCGCATGGATCATCAGGACGCTTCCGAGGTCGTCGTCGTCCCCGCACACGCGGGGGTAATCCTTCCTAACGTTCTTTGAATGCGGTGCATTTTTGGTCGTCCCCGCACACGCGGGGGTAATCCCAATTCGGCGGTTAAGCTGCTGGATATAATGCGGTCGTCCCCGCACACGCGGGGGTAATCCTGTAACCGCCATTCCGTCGGGACGGGTTAAGAAGTCGTCCCCGCACACGCGGGGGTAATCCACTTACACTTGTACCGGCAACATAGAGCTGAACGGCCCCCGCAAGTTCAGGTTCTGCATGTACTGCGGATCCATGGTGATGCTGACCAGGGACGTCAGCAACATATGCGTCGAGTGTCGGTGAAGGACCAGAGGACGAGTCTGAAGCCTTTCGCGGCCGCGTTCTGCCTGAAGGGGGAGTACGCCAAGACCGAGGAGATAACGGAGAGGCTCATAGCCGTCAAGGCCGCGGACGCGGACATCTGGCGTATAGACGGGATGTGCGGGCTCATGAGGGGCGAACACCCCCTCGGAAAACTCTCGGAGCAGACCCGGCGCTCGCTGGAATACGGCTGTGTGCTTTCGGGAGCCGACTTCGAGGAGGATTACGTCGACAGGCTCATGATCGGTCCCCCTCCCCCCGATCTGTTTGAGAGTGTTGCCAAATACGAGGCGCCTCAATTGTTAGGCCGGCCTATACCCAGACAGTCGGCATTTGAGAGTGCTACCAAATAGAGCTTCTAACAGGGTTTGACGAATCGTTGGACTGTTGATTTTTATTTGTTGAATTCGAGAATTATTATTATTTCTGAAGCAAAGTCTGACGTCCAGATCAGGATGATAAAACTGAAACAACATCTATCTCATTGTAACCCTTGGTGTTGGCGCTAAATGTATCACTTTGGCGTCTGCCTTTTTTCGGAGCTCCTGCGTCAGTTACCTCAATATCAATCCAAGACGTATTATCAAAAGTCTTCTTGATTACCTCTATAGGGTCGCTGTCGTATGAGCCTATATTGCCAAATCTGACGGCGATGATCGCCCCGTTTTCGCACACTTCTTCACAATTTGCCCAGACCTTTCTTACATCTTCGATGAACTTGCTCTCACGTGCGCGTATCTGGCCCTTGCATCCGTAATCCACGTAAGGAGGGCCCCCTACGAACCAGTTACGGATCCATTGATCGGGTATGTACGTGTTCATCCCGATGTAAGGGGGGGATGTCACGACGAGATCGAACTTCCTTCCTTCCATCAGAGCCTCTATTTTTGAGAAGGTTGCCTTGTCTGTGCTGTCCTCTTTGAGTATGAAGCCCCCAGGATTCGATAAGCGTTCAGAATAGTAACGCTCGGCCCTCTGTTTTACAATGTCAATTAGACTTATTTTCGGAGGCACCAACAACCTTTTGCTCTTCCAAAAACGAACGGAATAATCTGGTTTGGAAGCAAACGTGCGCGGAAACTGGTTGGAAAGGTACGAACTGGAACCGTCAATTTTCAAAGGGCCGTGCAAAGCCCCCATAACTATCCCTCTCAGAGCGATACGCTCCGGGGAGCTGCAGTCGTCCAAAAGGGATTCGCGTACCGCGCATATCTCCTTCAACGTCTTTCTGTCGTACATCATTGTCCAGAACTCCCCCTCGGGAATGTCCTCCGGGTTCTTGTTTTCAAGTATGTTGGCGCATTCCGAAACTATCCTATCCGGATCTGCGCTCACCATTTTAGATTCTGAAATGGAATATGCAACCGAACTGGAATCCACCCCTACAGTGAACGCACCATTCAAACGGGCGGCGACGTTAGTGGTTCCGCGCCCACAGAAAGGATCCAGTATGCAGGAGCCTCCGAAGTCGTCGATCATCTTCATCGGAAATTCCAATGGAAACATAGCGAAATATGGGCAGATGGCGTTCAACCTATTGGTCTTAGTCATTGATGCTCACTACGAACTTCATTCTTTTTCCGTCTTTCTCTCTGTCCTCGGTCTTCCAACCCACGGTTTCCTTTCCGAATAGCTTGTCTAAAACAGGGCGAATCATATTGTACGCCTTTTTATCCCTGTCGAACATGTTCTCGGGCAACAATTCCAATATTTTCATCTTGACGATGCCCCAAGGCATCCCCCTTTTGAAATTGTCCATGACGTCCGGATCATTGCTGAAAAGCGTGACGATTTGGGAAACTAACTTGTCTTCCAGAGATAAATTGGGCGCATCCGATTGCCCCAGATGCTCCATTCCATTGCCGATAAGATTATATGTAATCAATTCCAACCCGGCAACCTTCTTCTTAAGCTCTTGCACGTAATTGCTGATTGGTTCTGTGCCCCCGCTGTCGCCGCGGATTTTGACGGTATTCTCGAATGAGAAAACCCTGATCGGTATTGGGTACGGTTTGCTTCCTTCCTTCTCCGTTTTAACGGAACTCCAGAAAACGCCCTGACCCACGATGGGTTCATTCAGAAGGGAGCTTAGAAGGTCATTGCTGAAGTGGGCATTGGCCTTCCTGACATCTTGGAGGTCCCTGTCGGATAGCAGATGGAAAACGAACCAGTTGTCGCCCTGACTGAGTATTTCCGTGGATATGCTGCCTGGCTGCTGAGTTATCATCAGAGCACCAAGATCGTACTTGCGGCCTTCCTTGACCCATGATATAAATGGGGCAGTAGCGTTCTTTCCGGGAGAGAGTACCGATTGAGCCTCCTCCAGAACGGCTATGGTCGGTATGGTTTTCGATTCTGCCCTCGTGAATTCCTTCTGATTGTGGTCGAATATGCGGCTCAGAATGATGCCGCTCAGAATCAGGGCGGTGTCAGAACCGTACTGCGACATATCTACTATGCACAGTTTGCCGTCGCTCAAAGCAATCAACAATGACTCCAGAAACCTGCTGTTGGGATCGTGAAGCATTTTGACGACATTAGTTATATTGGAGATTGCCGCGGCTGCTTCGGCATCCCCTCCCTCGGAAATATGGAGGATTTCTTTAACCGTCGCCACATCTGCATTGAAACCATCGGTGTATGCCAGATCCACTATCAATTTCCAGGCGTCCTTCGATAGACCTTTGAGCTTCTTTATGTTCTGCTGCTCCTGCCTGTCCTGCGATACCGCGAGGGATATTACTGTCGATGCTGGGAGCTCCCTGAGATCGAGCTTTATCGTTCCGGCAACGAACGATCCGTAATATCCATTCGGGGACTCGCGATCCGTGAAGACGACCAGATTGTCCCTCAATTCTTCCACATCGCAAAGACCCGGCCGCCCGTTGTCGTCGGGCCAGAAATATTCCCCGTCGCGATCGAATATGACGGTGCCTACGGGGACCTCCCTGTCCCCTTTCCTCTTTTTGGGGGTCTCCTTATACAGCTGGCTGAACAAAAGCTTGTTGAGGTTCGACTTTCCGAATCCCGCTCTTGCGAAAACGAATGTGCGGCGCGACACCATGGCGTTGACATCGAACTTCACCTGGATCTCCGGAGAGAGGATGTTCATCCAAGGCTCTGTGAGGCCATACTTGGAGGCGTTCTCCCCTGCGAACACGTACTCGCCCAGGGCATACAGTCCTATCGGCGTTCCCCTGCTGTTGGAATTGGACAGCTCTTTCAGTACGTCATCGCTCGGGAAGCAGACCGGAGCTCCGACCGACGGGATGCGTCTGAACGAGGGGATGAAAATGACCTTTCCCTGATCCAGCCTGAGGCCTCCCAGGACGCGGACGTTCACCCTGTACTTCAGATACTCTTCCTTTAGGGTCTCGGAGACGGGATATTTGCTCCTGGCCGCGCGTATGTTGTAGTCCTCGCCCGCTCCCGAAGCCAACTTCCCATCCGAGGATACGGAGGTTATCCTCCCCAGGACAGCCTCGTCCGGATTCTCCAGCTGTATCAGCAGATACATCCCGTGCATGGGACGATTGTTCAATCTCGCGTTGTAGGGAAGCACCAGATCGGCATGGAACTCCATGCCTCCTTCCACGAACCCCCTGAAGACGCCCGCTGCATTGTCATCATTAAAAAGCGATTCCACCACCATCATAATCCCTTGCCGTATCTGCGTGAAGAAATGTCCCTGTCTGCCATGAGGAACGCATCGAACCGTTCCGATTTGTCGCCCAGCGATTCCCGTATTGAATCCAGTATCTGATCCTGTATGATGCTCATGTCGAAATCGACTAGCGCCGAGTTCTCGTGGGCCTGCTGAAGGCTGAGTGGATACCACGGTATAGGGAACCCCAGAATGGCATCGTCGAGGAGGTATCCCAGTATGCGGTCGGCTTCCTTTTCCTGGGACAGCAGAATATCGACCGGCCATATCGGATCGTGAGGCGCATCGCCGAACTTCACCAGGAACATCTTTCCTGCCACGAACTTGTTGACCTCTTCGATCCCCTCCACTACAGTGTCGTCGCGAGCGTATTCGGACCATCTGTACGCCTTCTTTTCCATTTCCAGAGGAACTCTTCCGTAGCAGGGATACTTGGTTTTCATTATGTCGTCGATGCACATGATGAGATTGTATCTTTCGAGGACCTTGCTGTGCTTGGCGACTCCGACGACGTATATCTTGCAGCGGTTCTTCTCCTCCTTGCGTTTGATCTCGTCCTCTATGCCGCGCCTGAGTCTGTAGAAGAGATCGCCCGCGAAAACTTTGCTCCTCAGCAGCCCGTCGAAGACGATCAAGATATCGGAACCATAATCGTAGTCGCGGACCAGAGCGAACAGCGTGGCCCATTCGACCAATTCCCGGTACACCTGTATCCATGATGGCGAAACGGGTTCGTTCGGTTTTCTCCTTTTGATCATCGGGGACAATTGCGTAAGGCTCCTGACGCCCAGGTAATCCATCATCTTCTTCATGGACTCGTTGCGGCCCTGGATCTTATTGTCCAGTTCATCTATGGGAGTCAAAGGGGTCAACGCATCCATGTAGTACTCGTTCCCCCTGGAGTCCACGACGCGAACGACATGGACGATGAACGGATCGAATTGGAGGTTGTTGTTTCCCCCGTCTGTGCCGACTATCGAAATAGTGTTCGTCTTGTAGTTTTTGATCGCCCGTATTCCGCGTTTGAAAGCGTCCAGTTCCCCGCGAAGCTCGTCCAAAAGATGGACTTCTTCAGCCATACGCTTTCTCATGATGCCTTTGAGAGCATCGACGTCCCGGGGATCCAACATACGTTTCCGTATCGTGTAAAATGTATTTATAGAAGTCAAAATAAATGACCTTTGAATTGAGTTAGCGGTCTGTCCATCAGTCAGTATCCACACAAACCCACGGCAGCCCAGGCGGCCTGCTGCACGCCGCCTAATTGTGGTTACTTACCAGTTATTCCAATGGCTACCATGATGCTCATCCATAGCAAAGCCAGTTGAGCTGAGATCGTGAGGCACGTCCCTCTGGAGTCTCTGATGGCAGATGAGACCGCTTATCCGAAAGCATCGGAATCATGAAGATTGTTTGAGAGGCTGCTCCAGAAGGAGATTGCTGACCGCGAATGCCTGATTTCCGAATTGGATTCGGGGTTCAATCAAGAGGCATCGAGGCTTACGCACTCCGACATTAGAGACTGATCTTTATTCAATGTTATTGTAAATTGTTGAGTAATTAACTATAATTAGCCAACTACGCGCATAATGCTTGCACTTCTGCTGATCGCTACAGTTTTAAGATCGCTCATTGATCCCTCGCCGGATTCCCATGGCTAAGGACCCGATGCTCCCGGACATAACCGACATGCTGCCCAGCACCCCGCTCAACCGCATGTTCGATTACGTGGATTATTTCAGCACATCAATAAACGGCCGCGACGTCTATACGTTCTTCGTCAGCTGCGCCAATTACGAGGCCATCCCCCTGGAAGCCAATGTTCGCCTCCCCAGCAGGAGCAGCAGGCCCTACTCGGAGATGAAAGACACCCTGGAGCTGGAGCCCGACCTGTTCTTCTACAAGAACACGGGGATCAACGTCATAGCCAGCGACATCAGCCTCAACAAATCGAAGAAGAGCGCCACCATCACGATACCCGCCGGCTACGGGATTCTGAACGGCGGGCACACGCAGCAGGCAATAATAGACTACAAGCATCTGAGGGCGATAGACCCCAAAGCCATAGTCAGGATAGAGGTCATCGTCTGGAACAACATCTCCAAGGCCGAGATAGCCAACCTGGCCAAGGCCAAGAACTCTTCGACCAACGTCAAAGGCTACTCCCTGGCGGACAAGAGCGGCTATTTCGACAAGCTGAAAGGCTACATGCGCCCCGAATTCGAGAAGCACATCGTATGGAAGGAGAACGAGAGCGTCGAAGGCGACGAATTCGATGCGGTCCGCCTGATCTCGTACCTGTGTCTTTTCGACATAGAATCGTATCCCGACGAGGATTCCGTCCCCAATTATGTGGCGACATCCACGGGCGTGGCCTTCAGCAGGTGGGTTTCCAGCTGCCAAAACGGCAGAGACAAGCTTGAGAAGGTCGAGCCTCTGGTCAACGACGTCCTCGCCCTGTACGAGCACATACAGTCGACATTCAACAGGGACATAGACAGGGGGTTCACCAACCTCAAAGTCATTAAGAAAGCGAAGAACGGAGCCAAGACCGTGTTCACCGGGCTGCCGATCGAATGGGAGCTCCCGAAGCAGGTGATGTACCCGCTTCTCGGCGCCTTCAGGGCCGATCTGGAGGAGAGAGACGGCGAGTACGCATGGATCGTCGAGCCGAAGGGCCTGTTCGACCGCTCCAAGAAGCAGCTTATGAAGCAGATACAGACGTTCCTCAATCAGAACGACGTCAACCGCATGTCCAAGGACACCACCATCTGGACCAACCTTTACCAGAGGCTGAAACTGGCTGTGAAAGAATGAGCCAGCCAAGAGACCCTTCGGTGAAAAGCGCGCTCCTCCGCTCATGCCCCAAGGCATGCTTCATCTGCGGCTACTGCAAGCAGGACTCTAGCGGGGCGGTTCTCGTCCAGGGCGCCCACATCAAGGACAACGCGAAGAACACAGCCAACGACAGGCCGGAGAACATGATTTTGCTGTGCCCCAACCATCATGTAGAATACGATCGCGGCATAATCGACTTTGACACGGAAGGGATAATCCATACCTTGCGCCCCGACGACCCTGAGAACGGAAAGACGATGGCCTTCTACCCCAAGTACGTCCCTCCCGGAATCGTAGAATACCATAATAAGCAAAAATTCAAGGGTAATATCCGATTTTACGCGCATGCTGAATGATCTGTTGCGTGCCATTGAAAAACAACATATGACCTACCACTGACCATTCTCGGATCCACTCAAATAATGTGAAGATCGTGCCTTTCCTTACGCATATCCAAGGCATCCCGCGGAAGATCGCTTACTTCCAACTCTCCACTGTGCAACCCATAGGCACCAAAACATCGGTCGGTAAGCTCGTCCCAAACAATCGATCTCCCGGACTGTCCTGGCCGCCCCCTCGTGCCCGACGTCCTCCAGGGATCCGACTATCCTGGCTGCCAGCTCCTGGTCCCGGGGGACGCCCCTGCCGCCCCTGTACATCGCTGCGAGGCGGTACGTGGCCATGCGGTGCCCGGCGTCGGCTGCCATCCTGTACCGCAGTGCTGCGTAGCAATAATCCCTCTCCACGGATTCGCCATGCTCGTAAAGAAGGCCGGGCCCGTACCGCACCTCCGCGTCCCCCGCCATGGCCGCCGATTTCAGTCGCTCCGCGGCGGAGGCGTCCGGGGGATCGCCGGGCTCGGAAGGGCCCGGCGAATCCGGCTCGGGGCCGGACTAACAGTTCACTCTTTGGAACCCTTAGAGGACTATCGCCTCTTAAATCACAAAGCGTTTGTGGATGGAGTCCGAGAACCCCAACCATGTGCGCTGGGCACACAATAAGAGGCCCGGGGAATCCCCGGGCGTTTCGGCGTCACCTGTGGATGACGAAGGTCATCGAGGAGATGTCCAGACTGCCGCCGTTGAAGAACCTGTCGACGAGCTGCTGGTGCAGGGCGTCGGCGAATCCGGCGGGAACGATGTCCGGATGGAGGATCTCGGCGGCGTAGGCGACCCTCATAGGGACGGGCATTCCGCCGCAGATGATGTACTGGCCGTCGGTGCCGTGGACCCAGTCGGCGAAGGGCTGGGTGTAATCGCTCCACTTCTTGTCGAAGTCCTCGGTCCCGTCGTAGAAGTTGCCGGTCCTGAGGTGCAGGATGCGGTCGAAGTTGTAGAGTTTGGTGTTGAGCACCTGGGGATAATCGACGAGCTTGATGCTGGTCGTGGTTCCGGCGTCAATTCTTTCGAGAGCGTACACCCCTCCCGCGAGGCGCCCGACGTTGTTGTAATAGGAGTCCCCGACGGAGATGTATCCGGTCATGCTCGAGGCGATGAAGGGCACCTTGTCGGCCTCGGAGAGGCCGGCCAGCTTCGCGTTGATCTGGCCGTATGCCCCCGAATAGAACATCACGAGATCGGCGGCCCTTTCGGCCCTGTCCATGAGGAGGCCGACGAGCAGGGCGCTGTGCGCGAACAGATCCATCTCGACTGCGGCAGCGGAAATCCTGACGACGTCGATTCCGGCGTTCTCGTAGTCCTGCCAGTTGGTGATGTAGGTCCTGTTCCAGTCGGTGATGAGCGTGGTGACACCCTTCTCGGCGATTATGTTGGAGGATCCGACGTCGCCATTTTCGAAGGGGATCGTGGTGGAGGAGGTTCCGAGCTTCTCCACTTTCGAGGTGTCGAGATAGTACTTGAAGTACTTGTCCACGGAGGCGGCGGAGTAGCTCGCCCCCTTGATCTCGTCGGTGATTCCGAGCATCCACATGAGCATGAAGCTGTTGGAGTTCCCGGTCATGATGATGGAATCCACGGGGAACTGGGTCTCTGCGATAAGGACATCCATGGTCCCGTCGGAATCCTGGTCATGGTAGTTGGCATGCCAGATCTCGGTGGGCTGGCGGGCTATGATCTTCTGGACCACAGCGATGTCTTTGGAATCGATCCTGCCGTCGTTGTTGGCGTCGGCCATCCTGTACTGGTCGCCGGTGGCCTTTCCGATATGGGCCCCGATGACGTTGAGGTCGTACCTGTCGATGACCATGTTCCCGTCCGCGTTCCCGTAGACTTTGAGGATGGCATCGTCGAAGGATGCGATCTCGGGCACGAAGGAGGGATCACAGAATGCCCTGGCGAACTTCAGGAGCTCGTCCTCGTAGTAGGCCTGGCTTATGCAGTCGCTTCCCGCGTAGGCGGAATCCTGGATGGGGAGGCTGCAGTACAGGTCGTTGTCGGTAGTCCTGTTGAAGACGATGACTTTGCTTCCGTCCTGGATCGCTCCGATGCACTGTACGTAGCCGTTTTTGGATTCCTTATAATAGGATCCGTAGAGGAAATAGGCAGCGTCGGCCCCGAAAGCGGAGGCTCCTGAGGTCCTGTAGTCCTTGACGGTGACGAAATTGCTCGCCATGCCGACCTTGTAGATCTGGGAAAGGGCGGTCTCGCCCTTGGATCCGTTTTTGCTGTCGGCGAGGAATTCGTTGAACGCGGCTTTGGCTTCGGCGTCGCTGCCGTATCCGTAGACGTAGAGGGTGGCTTCCCTGGTCCTGTCGGGCTCGACGACGCCGAAAATCCTGGTCCTGAGGTTGCCGTCGGTGGCTAGGACCACGCGGTCGTCGGCGATCTCGGTCACTTCGAAGTCCCCGAAGAATCCGTCGTATTTGGAGAGGAAACCGTCGACGTAAGCTATGGTGGTGAGGGGAACCGGGACGTCGCCGTTCTGATCTTCCTCCCAATGGGCATAGAGCATCAGGTTGGAGGTCACTGCGGCTCCGAGATCGAACGGGCTCCCGTCGGTCGGGCTGGAGTACCATCCGGCGAAGGAGAACCCGGACCTGGAAGGGATTCCGGGGCTTTCTGCGCGGCTTCCGCTGCTGACGGCCTGGAGGACTTCCGATTCTCCACGGAACGACCCGCCGTTGGCGTCGAAGACCACTATCCTGACGTTCCTGTTGATCTCCCCGAGGACGGATTCGATCTCCTCCCCGGTCAGCCCGAACCAGACCTCAGTCCTGTCGTTGCTCCCGATCATGTCGGAGGGATCGGCCACGACATCGGAAAGGTTCTCCAGCGCCATCACGGGGGTCGCGGTGAATTTGAGGAACCTGTCCGAAGGGGCGATGAGATAGATGTATTCGATGCCGTCGAGGACGTAGCCTTTTTCTCTGTCCAGATGGACGTCCAGGCTGACGAACACGTATATCGTGCAGGTCGCGACCTCTGTCGCGTACGTATCGGCCCTGACGACATAGGAATGGGTGTCGGTCCTGGAGCTCATCCTCGAGATCGCGGAGGAAAGCTCCGACGCGTACGAGGACGACGACTGCACCGTCTCGCTGGATTCGACGCCGGCCTTCAGAGCGTCCCTTATCCCGAGGGAGTCCTTCACCCCGGCCGAAGCCTCGTTCCCGAGGAAGGACGCCTTGGCGCTGGCCTCTACCGTCAGCTCGTTGGATATCTCCAGGGTGTTCTCGACGGAGACCCCGGCGCTGAAGGTCTTGCTGACCATGTCCGACGTAGTGGAGGATATCTTGTAGTCCCATGTCTCGGAGTTCGCGAGGGAGTATGTCCAGTCATGTGTTTTGTCCGATCCGCCGTGCCTCTGAAGGACCTCGTACACGATGTTGTCGATCGTCCCGACATGGTAGACAAGGTGCCCGTCCTTCGCGGAATATCCGGGCATGGGATCGAAATTGCCCGCCGGCCTGCTGACCGTGAACCCGTAGTCGAAGACCGGGGACCAGGATGCGTACAGAGTCATGTTGTCCATGACCGGCCGGTCGAAGTCCCATTCATATCCGGGCGTGCATTGCGGGTCCGTGTACCAGCCGGCGAATTCGTAGCATTCTTTGATGTATTCCGCAGGGGCCGACACAGCGCTGCCCTGCGGGACCGCCCTCACCCTGTCTCCGTTCGCGGCGGCCGACTCGTCCAGATAATCGGTTAGATAGTTGAACGTCACCGACACCATCCTCACCCAGCGCGCGTAAAGCACATGGGGCGAGGCGTTGGAGACGACGGTGTCCTGCTCCACCAGCTCCCCGCCTTCCCTTTGAGTATACCAGCCCGCGAACGAGTAGCCGTCGCGGGTCGCGTCGCCGGGGAGCCCGGAATACATGTCCCCGAACTCGAAAACGGCGGAGCTGGTGCCCACCCTCCCGCCGTTGGGATGGAACGTCACCTTGACCGTTTTGGGGGCCCAGTGCGCGTAGGCGGTCCTGTCTCCGGTCATGGGCGCGCCGAAATCGAACTCCGCGCCCCCTTCGCGCTTCGTGAACCATCCGAGGAAGGAATACCCGTACCTTTCCGGATCGATTTCGGGCTCATAGGCGGGCTTCCCCTTTTCCACGGTCTGATCTGGTACCGCGGACCCGCCGTTGG
>JAEEJP010000051.1 GCA_016281925.1 Methanomassiliicoccaceae archaeon | reverse complement strand
TCAAGATCTCCGCCCAGCCCGTCAAGGGATACGCTCTGGCAGGATGGTACGAGGAAGGCGGATCCGAGCCCATCTGGTTCGGGACCGAATACGAGTTCCAGGTGCTGAAAGACACTTCGCTCGTGATGAAGACGCTCAAAGCATGAGCATCAAACGGCCCCCTATACGGGGGCCCACTTCCATCTTTTATAAGCTTTTCACTTTTGATCGATAATCGTCGGTTCTGCTTATCAGGCCTTCTTTTAGAAGTTTTGCCGTTGTCTGGTCAGGATTTTGTAGTTCAGGCCGTTAGCAGACTCCAGATCAGCCAGCGTCTTTGTGCCTTCGGAAAGGCATCCATTATTCCGAGCATGATATTGTCTTCTGCCAGGGATGAAGCGCCATATTGATTCCAGTCATCCTGACTATAATCAACCAGATCGATTCTAAGCCGCGTGGAACCTCCTGCTCCCGGTAAAATACTCTCCGCCCGGTTCTTCCGTCGATAACATGAGCAGAGTGTCCGGAAGACAGAGGGGAATCAAAGAAGGATGGCCGTCGGATCGTCCGGAGGTCATCGCCATACTGAAGGAATGCGCCTTGCACGCGAGGGGATTGCTGGCGGGCATAGGCTATGAGGCGGACGGCACGGCCTTCTTCGAGAAGAAATCGAAGGTCGTCTCCGAGAAGGGCGGAGTCATGGACATCGCCTACGAAGGTGAGGAAGGCATCACCAGACTGGTGAAAGGATATACGGTCTGTCCCACCGCCAAGCTGACGGCGGAGGTCCAGGCGGCAAAGATCGCGATGAAGCTGTTCGACGAGAGCGCGGACGATTACCTTTCCGGGAAGATCAAGAGATATGTTTCGGTCATGGTCGTGACCGGCGGCAGCGGAGAGGCGGTCCGCACGTATCATATCAAGTCCAGACGCTTGGACAGGCAATACGGAAAAGTCGGAGGGGATGATTTCCTGGATATCATGGTGATCGACGTCGAAAGCCAGGAGATGAAGGAGATCGAAGGGGGGCCGGATCTGATCGCCCCTCTGTTCGACTGCGGTCTGGATGCCGAGGCGACCTTGGGAGTCCTGGAAAAGGGCCTGAAGACAGGACTCGACAGGACGGCGGCCGTCTGCGTGGCAGAAATGAAGGGATTCCTGAGAGGATACGTCGAAGGCAGAAAGGGCGCGGAGCCTTCCTTTGACTTCGCCCGCGCAGTCGAGGAGGCCGGCAGGAAGGATGCCATCAAGCTCGCGGAGCTGGCGGTGGCGGTCTATGCCGTAAAGAAAGTCCCTCTGGAGGATTCCATGGACGCCATGAAGCTGGAGGGGAATCTCAGGGCCATGGTCGAGAGGGAGGCGGAGCGCCTGATGAAAACGGTGAGGTTTTCCGAGCGCGATTCCCGATGCCGGCCTTCCGATAATCTATGTGCCTGCAGGCCCTGTTCCTTTTGTCGCATGCCCGCTTGCGCTTATCGTGGAGCCGTGCCTTTCGGTGGCGGCCACGTCGCCGCATTCGACGGTGAATTCGGCGAGTTTCCGCCTGTCCGAACCAGAAACCGGATCTCATATCTGCAGCCTTTCCTGTCGACCTTTCTGCGCAGACCGACAAGATAAGGATAGCCGACCCTGTCCAATTCATAAAGGAGACGGAGACGGAAGAATGACGAACAGCTCTACGGAACTGATGAGCAAAGGACGGAACATCCGGTCCGCGAGCTGGGGCAGGTCGACGCGGGGCGCTTCATCTCCGCCGCGATCAGGGAGTCTTCAGACAACTACACCAGGTTCAGGAGGCTTCTGTTCGATGGCATGTCCGTGGAACAGGTGCTGGGGGCCGCCGAGTACGGGTCCGGCCATCCCTCCGAAGTACCGGACCCCTGACAGATCCGCGGGGACCCATTCTGTCCGGAACAACCGGCAGGGGATGCGAGAGTAGCCTGCCCCAGATATCATCCCGGCCATCGGGCCAGGAACAGCGGTTGCCAGCAATACTAAAACCCCGCGTTCGCATTGCCCGTCATGCCTAGGAAACTATTCGGCGCGGCGATTGCGCTGGCGGCGGTCCTGTTCGGGATCGGCTGGATGTCCGTGGTGTCGAGCGTAGGGGCGCCGCCGTTCTTCTCGATGTTCGGGATTGTCTTCATAATAGCCGCGATATTCATCCTTCTGAGGACGGTGTTCGGCCGCAGCGGATGACGATATCAACGCTCTGCAGTATGCCCGTCGGACTGCTGGAGATGTCGGACCCCGTCCTGGAACTCGGGGTGCTCAGGAACAGCCAGGGGTTCTACAAGGTCTCGCTGTTCTACCTCGTGGACGTGTACAGGGAGATGGAGTTCCAGATTGATACGATAAACGGCTTCATAGGAACCTCCCGCGTTTGTTCGTCACTCGACGAGGAGATCGAGAGCATCAGAAGGGAGCTGGTAGAAGACAAAAACTGAAATCCAGAGATGCAGCTCAGACAACGGAACTTCGGAACGCATCCAGGTATCCAGGAAACATCAGTGCATTTCCATCTAGAAAGCAGAGGGCGGGACGATCCCATCGAAACACGATGCCGAGTTCGATTCATCAAAGATAATTAATACATATTCGCCGTAGTTTTAATGTTCCATGCAGGGGATTCGGCAGAGGGATGTGGCTCCTCAGCGATTCAACTCTGTCAATCCGTTCTCGGACAGTTTCGTCATATTATCGCTTATGTTTACTTTCATGTCGATGAATCATCAGCGGACCGATGCTGATGCGCAGCTTGTTTCTGACTTCCGTGCCTGGATAATCGACGGATGCACCGATGCATTCTCGCAGATCCATATCGCTGAACAGATGGATGCACATGATCATCACATATGGAAGGGAAGATTATCGCTATCGTGAGTCCCCGGCGACTTGTCGGAGCATCGTCCTGGAATCCGAGCCAATGGAACTCGGAGTCTCCTTCCAATCCATCCGCTAACGAATAGAAAGCGTATGCCGAGACCGGCGTCTCGCCGTATTGGCTCTCTTTCGACGGGCGGAACCCGTTGTTGCCGCAGTATTCCCGAACGACCTAGTCATCGTCATACGACAGGATCTCCAGCAGGCGGTAGCCCGGTTGCTGCGCTCTATCTAACGATTCGATTCCTTCTAAGGTCACGAGCATCTGCAGATTGCCACGAATTCTGAGCGTGGCATCGTGCCCATCGTTCCTTGCCGTGTGCCATAAGCGGAAAGAGCCCCCATCCCTTCGAAGGCGATGGGCGGGGGCGTTGTTTCTGTCGAGGAAAGCGATATTGCTGCCCTCCTCGGCGCAGCTCAGGAATCACATGGGGCTCGGAGGCTCCATGTTCCGGACCCGTTCTGGAGCTCCACCATCCTCGAGAACATCCCTCCGCGTTCTTTCAGATCGGCCGGCGACCCTTCTTCGGCGACCCTCCCATCGGACAGGACCACTATCTTGTCCGCGTTCTCTATCGTCCTCATCCTATGGGCGATTACCAGGACCGTCTTGTCCGATATCAGGCTGGACAGTGCCCTCTGGACCCGGCTCTCGGATTCCGTGTCCAGCGAAGCGGTGGCCTCGTCCATGATTATTATCGGGGCGTCCTTGAGGATGGCCCTGGCTATGGAGATCCTCTGCCTCTCGCCGCCGGAGAGCTTTCCTCCGTTCTCCCCGATCACGGTATCGTATCCGTCGGGGAGCAGGGACACGAACTCGTCGCACATGGCCGCCTTCGCCGCCGCCAGGACGTCCTCGTCCGATGCTCCTTTCCTGCCTATGCGGATGTTCTCC
>JAEEJP010000050.1 GCA_016281925.1 Methanomassiliicoccaceae archaeon | reverse complement strand
GTCATATTGTATCTCTGGCTCTGGGTGCTCGGTCAGCCCTCCACCCTGGACGATCTCTGGCTGTCGATAGTCTCGAGCTTCGGGAACCAGAGCCTGTTCGAGCCGCTGGATTCTCCCGATCCGATCAAGGTCTGCTATTCCGCATACGCCCAATATTTCCTTTGGGTCATGCTATGGTCGTTCTTCATCTTCTATGCGATCGTCAACCGCGTTCTGGCCGATCGCAGGCTGTTCGCGGTCACGCTGGTGCTTCTCCTCGCGGCGGAGGCCGGCTTCGTGTACATTGGCGTGAAGCTCCCCTTCGACTCCGATCTGATCCCGATCTCCATCGCCTTCATGCTCATCGGGGCCTACCTTTCGCGGATGCGCTTCCTAGAGAAGCTGGAGGATGCGGAATTGGGGTCGTCCAGAACCTGGGTTCCTCTGATCCTGTCGCTGTTGGCGCTGGCCGTGCTCGTGTACCTGTTCCCGCCCGGCGTCAAGTTCAACTTCGCCTATTTCGGGGAGTACGGAGGGATGAGCGCCTTCCCGTTCTTCATCGAAGGTATCCTCGTCTTCATCGTATTCTCATACGTTTCGATGCTCTCAGCCCGCATACCCCTGCTGTCCGACGTGTTCGCGATATGCGGGAAGTACTCCCTCGCCCTGGCCGTTCTCCACATATTCGTGGTAAGGGTCGTTCTGGCACTGTTCTACACATTGCCGACCGATGCGGTGTTCCCCCCGTTATCGGCGGTGCAGACGCTGGCGATGGGCATGTTCGCAGTCGTATTCACGGTCGGTGTGTGCATGCTGGCAGACAGGAGGAAGGCCAACCGGAGCGGCGACGTCCAGACAGCATGAGCGTCATATCCAGTTCATCAGGGAACGGGGACCATGCCGATCCAGCATCTCCGATTTCGAATGGAACAGGCAAAAGCTCCCCTGTTGACGGTATCCACTAATTTAAGTAAAGCAAAGTCGTTCTGCAACCGTATCCTCTCGGGCAGCTTATCTTCCCGGCTTAAGGAGAACTACCCGAATGCAAACGGTGGAGCCATGTTCGAGATCCTGTCGCCGGTCGGTTCGCCGAAAGGCCTCTCCGCGCCCATGGACGGCGGATGCGATGCCGTCTATCTCGGAGGCAAGGCCTTCGGTGCAAGGGCGATGGCACATAATTTCTCGGATAAGGAATTGGAAGGTGCCGTAGGCAATGCCCATGACCGCGGGGTCAAGGTCTACGTCACCGTCAACACGCTGATCAAGCAGGATGAGATGGCCGATGCCGTCTCATTCGTGAGATTCCTCAGTGACATCGGTGCGGATGCCGTGCTGGTCCAGGATCTCGGCCTCCTGAAGTCCATCGCCCGCTACGACATCTCCAAGCACGCGTCGACGCAGATGCAGATCCACTCCCTCGACGGTCTCCGCTGGTGTGCGGAAAACGGACTCGACAGGGCGGTCCTCGCGAGGGAACTGACCATGGATGACCTTTCGAGGATCGTCCCGGAATCCCCCATCGATACCGAGGTCTTCATCCAAGGAGGCATGTGCTATTGCATGTCGGGCGGATGCTACATGTCCGCGTATATCAACGGCCTCAGTGGGAACAGGGGGCAATGCCAGAGGCCCTGCAGATCCAGATACTCTATGAACGGGGGATCCGGGCTCCTGACGAGCATGACCGATCTGGAAGCGGTCCCCTATGTGAAGGAATTGGAGAGGCTCGGGGTTAGATCCCTGAAGATAGAGGGCAGGGCCAAAAAACCCGTCTACGCCTACCTGACTGCGAAGATCTACAGCATGGTCCGTGACGGAAGAAAGGGCCCTGAGCTCGACGAGGCCATCGAACAGCTCAGGATCGTGTTCAACAGAGGCACTTCCCCCGGATATCTCGAGGGTGTGCAGCCAATCATACAGCCGATGTTCTCGGATAGCCGCGGTCTGCGCCTATGCGATGTCTGGATCAGGAACAGCATGATGCCAGGGACCATAGAACATATCGGTCCCGGTGACAGGATAATGGTCTGCAACGGGCTCGACGTCGAAGGCGTATTCACGGTCAAGGGGAACACCGATGTCAAGCTGCCTTTCAAGGTCAAAGACGGAACGTACGAGATAAGGAAAGTATCGAGCCCGGAGATACGTACGATATCGGAAAAGTACGAAGATGCGCCCCAGCTGAACGGCCATACGGCTCGCAAGAAGGTCGATATGAGGCTCAAGAGGCGCAAGGTCGTTCCGCGTAAACCGGAGCTATCGTTCTATGTATCCGATCTCGAGACCCTGGAAGCCGCCCTCCCATACGCCGACAGGGTATATTTCGACAATCCGGTGTTGGTGGAGAAGGCCGCCGGCAGATGCGGGGATGTGGAGTTCGTCAGGATGCTGCCGAGGTTCGATGCCCTCGGGGAGTACGGTCACGACGGTTCGCCCGTCATGATCAGCAATCCCGGACAGTATCTGTCGTGCCGCGATGCGCCCCGCGTCTATGCGAGCAACGTGATGAACATCTTCAATCCGTATGCAGTGCCAGATGTGTTCCAGACTACGCTCTCCATCGAGCTTTCGGGCGAGGAGATGAAGGAGTTCATGATGCTCTCGGAGGGAAGATTCGAGGCCATGGTCTTCGGAAGGCTGGAGGTCATGTTCACGCGCGAGCCCTCGCTCGGTGTAGGGGTGATGACGGACGAGAAGGGGAGGACATTCCATGCCTACCGGGATGCATTGGGATTCACGAGGATCCAGAACTCATCCGATTTGGACATCACCCCCGACATCGATGTGCTTGGAAGCTACGGTATAGCGTCCGCGGGCCTGGACCTCAGGAACCGTCCCCCAGAGCTCGCGGAGGCGGTAGGAGAGATGTGCCAGCATCCGGATCAGGAGAAGCATGACCGTCTCTTCGACCTCTGCGGCCGCCGGACCATGCAGTCGATATGGCTGCGCGGAGTCAGATGAATCGCATCCCGTTTTTCGGAATGTGGCTCGCATCGCGATCCCTTCGAATTCGGGGCTGAGGACTGGCAAGACCCGATGCCTGTAGGGACTCATTCCGTGGAGTACTTCAGGGACGGGCAGATGCACATGCATTTCCTGCACGAGATGCACTTGTGGGGATCGATCTCCACCTTCCCTTCCACAATGGTCAGGGCACCAGTGGGGCATCTGGCAGCGCACTGCCTGCATCCGCTGCATTCCTCGGATTTGATCAGGAGCTCGAACACCGTACGGATGGCCCTCTTCACATCCTTGAGATCCCCGCCCTTGGAGATTATTGCTCCTTCCGCATACACCGTGAGATCCCCTATGGAGATGTGCGAATCCTTCTCCAACGTGGTTTCTTGGCCCAATATCTTGGAGAATCCATGGAGCCTGTTGACGTCCACCGGACGCGACAGGCCCGCCTCCACGCTGTATCCCAGCACGCAGGGGGAGAATCCCTCCTGGAATTTGACCTTCAGCGGCTGCCTCGCCGGCGGCAGGGTGCGCTTCGTTAGCTCCTCATAGCTTTTCCCGCACAGCGGCCCGATCTCGGCGTAGAGCCAATTCGGCAGCTCCCTGAACCTCCAGAGGTGGTACTTCATCCACTCTTCCGGCATGCCCCTGGATCTCCCATAGTCCTCTATGGCCTGGTACCATCTGTCGAAATTCTCGCTGGAGTGCTTGTTCATCTCTATCTCGGAGATGGGCATGAACGGGCACAGCATGCATCCGATGCGCGGCATGCCCTCTGCGTACTTCGGGTTGAATGGTTCCTTCCGCATCAGGATGTACAGCCAGACGTGCAGGGCGTTCCACTCCTGGATGGGGGCCCCCGACACCTGTTTCGGGACCCAGGGATTGCTGGTGACCCTTCCGGCATGCATCCTCATGGTGCTTTCGTATCTGCGTTGGCCTATGAACTGCAGGGAGCCGTCGGGGAAGATCTCCGATTCCATGGCGGCTATGGCGCTGAGCTTATTCGTCTTGCAGCACCATCTGTATCCTTCCGCCGGTGGTCCGAAGACCTCCATGTTCTTCAGGAAGCTTTCGAAGGACGCTTCCGTGACATGCAGTTCCATGCCGCTCCTTTCCACATAGGATTTCACGAAATCCACTGTCTCGGGGTATTACAGAACGGTGTCCGCGAAAAGGATCTTGGCATTTATCTTCGCATCCTTGAATAGCCTGAGGATGGCCTGGCTGTCCTTTCCGCCGGAGAATGATACGGCTGTAGGGAGGTCCGGATGCTCCTTTAT
>JAEEJP010000001.1 GCA_016281925.1 Methanomassiliicoccaceae archaeon | reverse complement strand
TCGGATACAGGAGGCTCAAGCAGAGCGACCTCGAGGCCATCGCCAAGGCCACCGGAGCCAACATCGTCGGGAACGTCATGGAGATCACCCCCGAAGACCTCGGAACCGCCGGCGCCGTCGACGAGAAGCAGGTCGGAGAGGAGGGAATGGCTTTCATCTCCGGATGCAAGAATCCCAAAGCGATCACCATCTTCGCCCGCGGCGGAACCGAGCACGTGCTCGAAGAAGTCGAGAGGGCCCTGAACGATGCCATCCGCGTCGTCGGAGTCGCCATCGAGGACGGAAAAGTCGTCGCCGGAGCCGGGGCCCCAGAAATCGAGCTAGAGCTCAGGCTCCTCGATTACGCCTCCTCCGTCGGAGGGAGGGAGCAGCTGGCCATCGAGAAGTTCGCAAAGGCCATGGAGATCATCCCCTGGACCCTCGCTGAGAACGCCGGTATCGACCCCATCGACGCCATCATCAAGCTGAAGAACGCCCACCAGAAGAAGGACGCCACCTCCGCATACTTCGGAATCGACCTAGATGAGGCCGAAGCGGTCAACATGCTCGCCAAGAACGTCGTAGAGCCCCTCAGAGTGAAGGTCCAGGCCATCAACTCCGCAGAGGAAGTCGCCAACATGATCCTCAGGATCGACGACGTCATCGCCGCAAGGAGATCCGCGCCTCCGGCGGGAGGACCCGGAGCTGGAATGCCTCCCGGCGGAATGGGCGGAATGCCCGGAATGTGATTTCAAACGAGGGGCAGGACCCCTCCTTTTTAGTTTTTTAAATTCATTGTTCTGCCGGAAGCGATGCGGGGCCTCGTCCCGCCGATGATGAAGATCTCATGGAAATCGGTCCGCAGAACCGTCTTCCGCGTCCAGCCCGTAGATTTTCCTGACGTCGGTCTCCTCCCCGGGGTGCCCAAGAAGGACGACGCGGCTGTCGGCGCGCTCCTTTATGACCTCCATGCCTATCCTGGCCCCCAGATCGGCGGAGAACTCCTTGATCTCCGCGAACGACGGCATGCAGGCCATGCTAAGCCTGTTCCTGGATCCCCCGACGAAAACATATCCTTTGGGCTCCACGAGATCGGGGTCCGCGATGCGGTCCAGGCGGGCATAGTCGTCAAGCCAGCCCATGTTCTCCCCCTTCACCAGGGTATGCCTGATTACAGTGCGGGTATCCAGGGACGGGAGAAGCTCCAGCGTGCGCATAAGCTTGTCCCAGCCTCCGCTCGCCTTCGGCCTGCATACCTTCCTGTAGATCTCTTCGTTGGGGGCGGCCACCGTGACGTAAAGCTGCATCGGAAGGGTGTCCAGCGCCTCTAGCCTGTCCGGATAGGTCCCGTTTGTGACCATGAAGGTCGTCATGCGGCGCCTGTGGCATTCCGCGATGAATTCTGACAGATAAGGGTAGGTTATGGGCTCCCCGGCCAGCGAAATCGCCACCTGATCGGGATTGCGGGCCTCCTCGAACATCTTGGGATCGCATCTCGGGTCCCCTTTGAACCCCCAGATGAGCTTCCTTTGGTGCTCTATCAGCGCATCCAGCATCTCCTTGGGCTCTGCCCAGTCCTTCACCTCGAAATCGTGCTCCTGGATCCTCCAGCAGAACGTGCACATATGGCTGCACTCGTTTATCGCCGGGGTCATCTGGAGGCAGCGGTGGCTCCTGATCCCGTAGAAATCCTGCTTGTAGCAGTGCCTCTCATGGAGCATGCTCTCCTTCATCCAGTGGCACAGCTTGACCGCGGCATGGTCTTTGTGCAGGCGGTATTGCTGCTTTATGAGAAGTTCTCTGTACGCTTCGTCCATGTTGGCGCCTCAGAAATCGAAAAGGGAACGCTGGCCACCGCCCGGAGGATCTGCCTCCGCTTTTGGCTTCTTCCTGGCGGGCTTCGGAGCGGCCGGCGCTTCGGCCTGAGGCTCCGGCTTCTTCTCTGCGGGCGGAGCAGCCTCGGGTGGAGCTCCGGCAGGCATGGCGGCCGGAGGTCTGGCCATCTGCGATGATATCCTCCTGGCTTCTGCCCTTTCGGCTGCTTCTTTATATATGCCTTTGATGACGGCGGAATCCGGCTTGGCATCGAGAATGAATGCCATCTCCTCCGGCTCGAGCCCTATGGCCTCGGCGAGCGGCACCCTTATCTCCGCGTCGTTGGCCGCTATCCCTTTGATGTACGGGAGCATATCGGAGGCGGCGCGCTTGGTCGACGTGTGGTATGCCACGGCGATCTTGTAGACGGCGGCTTTCTTCATCGCGCGCACCGATTTGGACCTCGACATCTTGGACAGATACATCGGGAAGCGTATCCTGTCCCTGGACCTCCTGTCGGTCATCCTTGCGTCGGCGACTCCCATGCTCATCATATCGCCGGCATAGGCCCAGAAACGGTAGTATTGGCGCCTATGGACCCTTGACAGATATAGATCGGCGCGCGACAGGGCTTCGTACCCGCGGACCAGATCGCCCGGATCGGGATATTCGAACGGAAGGTTCTCGTCCACCCACAGCTCGGCGGTCTCGGGATCGGTATCGACCTCGGCCATGACCCTGCGGGCAGATCCGGGGTCGTCCCTGCGGAATATCGCCGTCATAAGATCGTACATGTCTTTGCGGGAATCGCGCTGGGAAAGGCCCATGGACATCTCCTCGGTGATGCGCCCCTCGCCGAGCGCCAGAGACTGGAGGTTCCTGACGGCGGCGCGCATGTCCCCGGATGCGTTGGCGACGATGCGCTCCATGGCGGACGGCTCCACCTCGACGCCCTCGGCCTCCGCTATCTTCATGAGGACCTTCGACATCGATGATGCGCTGGACCTCTTGAAAGTTATCTGCAGCGTCCCGTTCTTTATGGCGCTGCTCTTTCTGCTGAGCTCATAGAAGTCGTTGACTATGAGTATGACCGGCTGCTTCGTGGTCTTTATCAGGTCGTTGACGGCCGATAAGGCCCCCCTGTCCGCGTTCCCGAAGAAATTGTCCGCTTCGTCGAGGATTATCAGCTTCCTTTTCCCTTTGGACGCCGGCATATAGCTGCCGTCCCCGCCGAAAGCATTGGATTGGGAGCCGCGCAGGGCGATCCTCTCGATGTCTTTCCCGGTGCGCTGATCGGACGCGTTCATCTCGACGACGTCCCAGCCCATCTCCCCGGCCAGCGCCAGCGCCGACGTGGTCTTCCCTATCCCGGGAGGACCCATGATGACCGCGGCGCGGAACTTCGGTATCCCTGATTCCCATTGCTTTGCCCATTGCCTCAGGGAATTGACCGCCGAAGGGTTTCCGATCACGCCTTCGAGAGTGCGGGGGCGGTATTTCTCGGTCCAATCGCTCATTTGAAAGGCTCCTCATGATGACTATCCTGAACAGGTCTATGGCCTGGTAGATGTAAAGGCCGACATTGAGAAGGACCATGAGCAGGCTGTTCCCCGCCGAGAGGATCATATACCAATAGATGGCGGTCATGGACAGGAACATCCCTCCCCTGATCCATTCCTTCATGATGAGATGGCCCAGCCCCAATATGGGTATGAACCCGGCGATGAGCGCGGTGAACATCGCTATTGCGCCGTATCTGCCGAACCCTATCCTCATGGGCGCGGCGGACGGCAGGCTTGCCCCGCATTTCCCGCAATACAGCTCGTTGGGCCCGGCCTCGGCGCCGCAGTTGGGGCAGAATAAGGCTTGGGCTCCGTCATCGCCGACGGCATATGCCTTGGACTTCAGGCATCCGCAATGGTAACAGAAATCGGAATCGTCTGGTATCTCGCTTCCGCATTCCGGGCATATGTATCTCATTCGGTTCCTCCGGCTAATCTCATCGAGTATAATCCGTCATAGAAGCCAACCTTTATATTGTCTCCATACAGCTCCGACACCTATCCGTCGGTAAGGAGCTCTTCCTTCCTGCCGTCGCAGTAGATTTCCCCGTCTTTTATCATGATTATGCGGCCCATGGATTCCGGGATGTCGGTGAGGTCATGGGTTATCATCACTATGCTCACGCCTCTGACCATTAGTATGTCGAACATCGCCCGGAACTTCGATTTCATCACTATGTCCAGGCCGGTCATCGGCTCGTCCAGAACTAGGAGGTCTGGCGAAGTGGCCATCGCCCTGGCGATCAGGACGCGCCTCATCTCCCCCAGCGACAGATTCTCTATGGGCCTTGCCAGGACGTCTTCCACGCCCATCATGACCGCCGCCGAGCGTGCCGCCGAAGCCATCTCCGGGGTCACCTCCATGTTGCGGAAGATATCCAGGCTGCTGAAGAAACCCGAGCATATGACTTCGAAGGAAGTGGTGTCCGGGCGGAATCTGCTCTGGAGATCCATCGAAACTACGCCCATCCTGCCGCGGACATCGAATATGTTCCAGCGGTCCATGCCGAAAATCCTGATTCCGCTGGGCTTATCCTCGTCATAATAAGGGAGGATGTCTCCGCGGAGGAGCTTGATGAGAGTGGTCTTCCCGGACCCGTTGGGGCCGATCACGGCGACGTTCTCGCCTTTCCGGATCGTCATCGTGACAGATCTGAGTATGTACTCGCCGTTCCTTCTCACGGAAACGTTCTCAAGCTCCAGCGCCGGTTCCATGGCAGCCCATCGATAAGACGTACTTAGTTTGTTCCGTCGGCAGATGCGGGGCCGAAATCCAGGTTTGTCCCGCAGAAAACTGTCTCGGACGGAAAACGGGGGCGGGTGCCCCCGAAGGTTTCAGGCCGGAGCCCTCTCTTTCCTGGAAATCATGACCATGACCGCCATGGTCAGGATGGACACCGGCAAAGCGATGATCAGAGGATCGACGTATGCTATCATGCTGTCGGGCATCAGAACCGCCTGTCCTGTGAGCATCTTGCATATCGGGAGGAAAATGCTCATTCCGCTGTTCACAAAGAGCGCGAGGAACACATAGCTGACGGTTCCGACGGTTATGCTCGCCAGAGCGGCCTTCCTGTCGGGATTCTTGGAGTATACCGCATGGAAATAAGCCGGCAGCAGCGCCGCGGCGGTCATCCCCATGAACAGTGACGTGGCTTTGGCGATGATGTCCTTGGGCATGACGTAGCAGTATACGACGACGATGACCATCATAACGGCTATCACGATGCGGCTGATGCGGACGGAGGACTCGTGGGTGTCTCTGCCCTGCCTCTTCTGCCTTATGATCTCGTACAGATCGTATCCTCCGGCGGCTCCGATGGTGTGCATCAGAGCGCTGATGGTGGATATCGAAGCGCAAATCAGGGACAGGAGGAACAGGGAGACGAATATGTCCCCGTAGGTGGTGCCGGAGAATATCTCGAGGATATACTGCGGGACGATGAAATCGGTCCCCAGCCCGAGGCTGCTGATGTACTGGAACGAAGTGAGGTTGTACTGGTCGTCGAAGTAGCCGTTGCTGAGGGATCCGACAGTGTAAGCGGACCCTACGATGACGAACATGAAGATGGAACCGATGATCAGGGATTTGTTCAGGTCCCTGTCGCTCTTTGCGGACATGAACCTGACAACGAGCTGAGGCTGGGTGAGAGCCCCGATGCCCACTCCCATGAGGAACGACGTGACTACTGTGAGCCACTCTTTTGATCCGAATTCGGCGCTGGATGTCCACCCGCGGAATCCGTCGAGGACGCCGAGATTGGTCTCGCCTATCTTCTCGTTCCAGAGATTGGTGAGCTGCTCCGATCCCGATCCGAACCCTCCGAAATAGACGAGGGTGACGATGAAAATCGCGACCATGCCTACGAACATGATGGCGGCCTGGAAAGCGTCGTTGTACATGACTGCGATGATTCCTCCGTATACGACATATACGGCAACGATGAGCGAAAGGGCCAGCAGAATATAGTTGTAGTATTCGGTGAGGCCGGTGATAACCGCGAGGGAATTGACGCCCCCCTTGAGGACGGCGGCAGTGTAGATGGGCATCATGACGAAGATCACTATCGCGGTGAACGCGCGGATGCCTCTGGATCCGTACGCTTTCCCGAGCAGGTCTGCGAAAGTCGACGCGCCCAGCTTCTTTCCCAGGCGCCTGGTCCTCCTTCCGAACACGAGGAACGCGACTATAAGACCGACGGCCAGGTTCAGGAAGCACAGCCACATCAGGGTCATTCCGTGGACGGCCGACTGCCCGCCGAATCCGATGACGGCCGAAGCGCTGAGGAAAGTGGCTCCGTAGGACAGCGCTATGACGATCGGTCCGGTCTTCCCCCTCCCGAGAAGGAATTCGTTCTGATCGTTCTTAGTGTTCTTGTATCCGTACCAGCCCAGAAGAACGGTGATGACGACGAAAACCACCGTCATCGCTCCGAAGAGAGTGAGATTGACGCCTTCGACTGCCATCTTCATCGTCCTCCTCCGCGGATCCGCCTTTCATGAAGCCGTATATGCAGCAGAAAGCGACGCACGCGATGCAGCCGATATAGGCCATCCAGATCCATGGGTCGGGTATTCCTAACAGAGTCATTTGATTCACCGTGTTGCGTGCTAACAATTGTCACGCTAACAGCCCATGAACGAATCGGTATATAATAGGTTGCAGGAAAAAAGAGGAAAAAGTTTGGGCGGGGGCTTTCAGATTTCCCTTCCGATGGCTTCGCAGAATTTCCTGTAGTTGTCCGGGTTCCTCTCGAAGTATTCGCGGGATCCGGCGAGGCTGTCGGCGATGCCCTTGGCGACCGCATGCTTGAGGTCGTTGGGGTGGAGCCCGTTCTGGTAGGCCTTCTCCAGCTCCTCGTAGCTGGCCACTTCGAAGGAGCCCCCGTATTTCTCCGGCCTCTCTATCTTGAGCTTCGATCCGCCGGAGAACAGCAGGAGCCTGGCGATCTCCAGGACCGGATTTCCTGTGGTGGCTTCGCCTCCCTCTTCGGTCTTGTCGACTTTTATGACGGAATTGTCGTATTCGCCGGGCATCGGGCAGAACGCGCCGTGGAGCTTCTTCTCGATGTCCTCCGGCCTGTCGTGGATCAGAATCCCCGAATCCGGCTTGGATTTTGACATTTTGGAGGCCGCGGGATCCATGCGGTTCATCGCTTTGAGTCCGGGGACCAGCGGCGTGTGTATCGCTACGGGAGCTTTCCATCCGCATTTCTTGGCGACGTCGCGGGCGAGCATATGCGCCCTCCTCTGGTCCAGCCCTCCGTATCCGATGTCGATGTCCATCTTGAATATGTCAGCCGGCTGCATGAGGGGATAGAGCATCATGGACGTCTTGACTTCGTCGTTGTCCGCTTTGCGGCCCATGATGGTCATCGCGCGCTTGACCCTTGCGATGGAGGTCTCGCTGCCGATCCTGATGACGGTGGCCCAGTAATCGTTGTCCAGTATCTCGGATGCCATGACGAAGGTGACCTTATCTCTGGGGATTCCGAGGGATTCGAAGCTGTCCTTCATGTATTCCGCGCAGAGCTGGATGGTTTCGAGCGAGCCTCCGAGCTTCCCGTTGATCTGGGCATGCCAGTCGGCGAAGAAGATTATGACCTCCAGCCCGGCCTCGATGTAGTCCCTGATCTTGTTGGCGACTAGCATCCAGCCGAAGTGGCAGAGGCCGGAAGGCTCGAACCCTATGTAGAGCCTCGGGCGCTCCTTCTCCGCGAGAAGCTTTCTGAGGGACTCCTCATCGACGACTTCAAGCGTATTCCTGGTTATGAGGTCGTATCTCTGTTCGATATCCATGCCCACACGCATGCGGATACGATATAAAAACTGCCCGAAATGGCCGGCAAATTTCTTATTTCCGACGGGCGTTTACCACCAGGAGGAAATGATGGCCGCCGGCAAGGTGACTCTCCAGGTCAACGAGGAATTGGACAAGCTGTCCCGCATGCTCAGCATGATCCGCACGATAGAGGCGAACCAGCCGATCGGCATCATCAAACTGTCTGAGACGCTCGATATGCCCCGCCATAAAGTAAGGTATCTCCTGCGCCTCCTGGAGAAAGACGGCGTCATCGCCCCGTCTTCCAACGGATGCGTTCTGAACCCGGGATACAAAGAATATCTGGGCGATCAGCTGTCCGAACTCGAGAGATTCAAAAGCAAAATCGACGAGATCGAAGCCTCGATCAGGCGAGAAACTTCGGCCGCTCCTGATTCTGCGGTCCGGAACGCTCGATTCCGCCGGTTTTCCCGGATACATTTCCGGCCCCTGCTCCGCTTCGCACAGGAATCCCGCGGCATCAGCCCGGATGACCGGTTCGGAGCTGTAAACAGGAGCCGCAATGCCGCATCGGAATCGCTTTGCTGCCCTGATCATGAAACCTATGCCCGATAAGGCCTTCGCTTCCGGAGGCATCATCGGATCCTTGAACCGGCATGCCGACACAGTCATCCCCAGGCCGCTGAGCACATCCAGATCCCATTCGGGCCTGATTATTTCGGTCAGCGGAAGGCGCGACATGATATCCTCTGCGACAGAGATCCCTCCGAACCCGAGATCGCGGCGCGCATGCATCGGCATTTCTCCGGCCGAAACGGATCTCAGCACTTTCTTCCATTGGCCGTCGGTTATGATCAGGCATCCTCCTTTCCTGATCACCCTGAATGCTTCGTTAAGAGCTTTCTCGGGCTCATGGAGGCACCAGACGACATTGCGCATCACAGCCGCATCGAAAGCGCCGTCCTCGAACGGAAGATCCGCGGCGTCCCCTTCGATGAGTTTGCCCTCCGACATATTGAGCCCAGCCAGTTCGATGGCCAGCTTATTGGAGTCTATCCCGGAAGCATCGAAGCCTTCCCTGCCCAGAGCCTCCGTTACCGCCCCTCCGCCGCATCCTATGTCGAGGACCTTGGACCCTTCCGGAATCCCCAAGGCACGGACGTAAGCTTGCGCCGAGCCGTTCTCCAGAGCCATGGCGGAATGCGCGCTCATGCATCCGGAGATTCCGCCCCAGTATTCATCGAGGAACACTCTGTCATACTCTCCGGGAGAAGGTTTGCGTGCAGATACGGAAAAGTATTCTGTCAGCTGGTAAGTGCTTTTGAAACCGGGTTTGCTGAGTTCGGGGACCTTATCCATCGCTGTTATATCGACGAAACGGAGCTTCTTCAGGACGTTGGCATCCCATTTTGGACGGTCCGTGCCGGCCATGGGGCGCGTCTCCCAGTATTCGGCCCTGATGTGAAAATCGTCGCGATCGTCATCATGAAGCCTCCCTTCGAGGATGTCATGGCGCATCAGGCGGAGATATTCAAGCTCGAGAGCCCTGTCGAACTGGTTGCGATAATAATTGGCATCGATGACGAGGACAACCCCGTTCGGAGCCAGGACCCTGCGCCATTCCCTGTAGCACTCCTCCATATCGGGAAGCGTCCATGTGACGTTGCGGTTCACTATGAGATCGAATGTGCCGTCCGGGAAATCCAAGTCGTCCGCGTTCATGAGGAAGAACTCGGCCTTTACTCCCTGCTGCTCTGCGTTGTCCCTGGCGGCTTCCACCATGGCTTCCGTTGCGTCTATTCCGATGCAATCATGCCCGGCCCTGCTCAGAATGATCGCGAAGAAGCCGGGCCCGGTGCCTATGTCGAGAACCTTCAGACATTCTTTTTCAGGCGCATGAGAAAGCAGGTATCTGAGCCACATTTCTTCCTCCTCATTCCCGAAGGACTCCTGGATGTGTTTTTTGTATCCTTTCGCGGAACGGGTCCAGTAATCTATGGTGATCTCTTCTGCGTCCATGCCTGCACCTTCAATGCCGGATATATATGCCAATAACGATAAAAAGGCTGTCAGAACATAGTCGGCTTCGGCCGGGAGAACGTCGGCATGACCCCTCCGCATGTAGCGGTCGGAAACGGGCCCGCATCGGCGCATCTTCGGCGGCATCCCGTGCCAGCTTCTCCTTCACCCTGCGCATGACCCAGGCGGCAAGCAGGAATGCAAACGCCGCCAGAAGTATGTCTATCACCGTCGCAGAGGAGTATATCGCTGTCATGGATATCCGTGAGGCGAACCAGAAGAACAGCAGAAACAGGCCGTCCTGGAAGAATGTCGTCATCATGGCCAGTTTGCTGTATGAAGAAGCCTGCATGAATGAGTTGCTGATGCGGGTTACGGCATGGGCGGCCGGGATGAGGCAGTATATGCGCAAAGCGAGGGCCATTTCGTCCCGAAGATGCGCCATATCGTCCGAATACGTGAAAACCATGACCAGCTGGTCCGCGAATACCAGCATGGCAATGCCGCACGCTGCCGCGATGGCCAGCGCGATCTTCAGGGCGAATCCGTAGGCTTCCCTCATCTTCGGCAGGCTTCTCCGGCCGTAAGCCGCCGACACTATGGGGAGCATGGCGGCGGCCACGGCGCTGACCGGGATCATAGCCAAATGGACGAATCTGAAGGTGTCCATATAAGTGATCAGACCTTCGGGGCCGCCGCAGCTCACTACCATGTAGTATTCCGGGGCCACCATGAGGGGCATAGCTACTCCCATCACGCATTGCGGGGCCGCCACGGAGCCGATTTCCTTGAGAAGACCTTTATCGAAACGGAAACCTGCGAACTTCGGGCGGAGAAATGCCTTCCCGGAAGCGTACCACCAAAGGCCCGTGGCCATCATAGCCATGAACGAAATGCAGGTGGCCATCGATGCCCCTAAGATTCCGAGTCCCAGACCGTATATCAGAAGCGGATCCAAAACCATGTTGATCGCCGATGCGGCGACTGAGAGCAGCATCGACATCTTGGCGGCGCCTTCGGCTCTGAGAGACCCCAGAACGACGTTGTAAAGCGTTATGGGAACGGACATCAGGAGGAAAGGAGTCACATACTCCATGCACAGGCCGAGATTGTTCCCTCCTCCGGAAACGCTGATGATCGGTCCGCTGGCAGCGAAAAGAATCGCGGAGGACAGAAGGGAAAGAAGCACCGTCGCCGCCATGGCCTGGGATACCAGTCTCTCGGCCCTGTCTCTGTCGTCCTCTCCGATTGCCCTGGCCGCTGAAGCGGAGATTCCCACACCCATGGCGGATCCGACGGCGGCGACCAGCATGTAGACGGGGCTGGCCATAGTAAGCGCGGAGAGCATGTCTGGCCCCAGCCCGGAACACCATGCGGCATCGACGAAAATCTGGACCTGCTGAACCAGAAAGGCAAAGAACAACGGGACTGACATCGAAAGGACCGCTCTGCGGGGGTTCCCCAGAAGAATATCGACATTTTTCTTTGCAGACCCGGATGCCATGGCACTAACATCCGCTTCTAGTATCTATTAACGATGATGGACACATTGTTCGGTAATTACAATTCAAAAAACGTAAGATGACCTCATATCAGCATTCAATGCCGCCCTGTTCCGGCAGAAACGAATTCGATTCCCCGGGAGAACAGCATGAATTATGGTCTATAAAGCCATCATATATCCGATTGCTTAAATCACACTGTTCATGGAAGAACTATTTATAAAACCAGGTAGTTAATCACTTGGATAGTATATCCAGTGATATCATGAACAGCAAGATGCTTGCCATCATCTGCGTGATTGTCGTGGCTATCGTTGCTATCGCCGCTGCGGCGCTGTTGCTGAGCGGCAATTCCAAAAGCGGCGGAGGCGGCGACAAATACACTGTGGGCGAAGACGTCCCGGCAGACCCCCTGTATGCGAATTTCAACGTGGAAAACGTCGAGAACCTCGTTTTCGGAAATGCGAATAACGACGGATACCTCGACAACGATGACCTCGATCTTCTCAAGCAGTTCGTCGCCGGAACCAAGACCTGGAGCATCAACGCCAATCCCCTCGCCGATACGAACGCCGACGGGAAAGTGACCCAGGAAGACGTCGACATGCTTCAGAAGATGCTCAATGCCAACTCCAGCACCGAGCAGTTCGAAGTCAAATACCTCAACTACTACAAGCGCGTCGCCACCTCTCTCTTCCCTCTGAGGGGGAACATCACCGTCCAGTACAACACCGGATATGATGTGGCGGTCATCCTCGGCGTCCTCGACGATGTCGTCGGAACCGGCCACGGAGGGGAGACCCACATCAACGGACTCAGCGACACGCTCTATCCCAACCTCAAGAAGCACCTTACTTACATCGACAACGATGCCGGCGATTTCGATGCCGAAAAGATCCTGGCGACCAAGACCAAAATCGTACTCGGAGACCCCTATGGGACTACCGACGATTTCGCCAAGGAGATG
Organism: Methanomassiliicoccaceae archaeon; assembly: GCA_016281925.1. GTDB lineage: Archaea > Thermoplasmatota > Thermoplasmata > Methanomassiliicoccales > Methanomethylophilaceae > Methanoprimaticola. The sequence goes on along the minus strand of JAEEJP010000001.1, from coordinate 481 downwards.
AAGAAGCTCGACTCCAAATGCACCGTCATGAACCTTCCGCTGAACAGATACCTGAACGGCGTGGATTATACCCAGACCATCGTCACCATGGGAGTTCTGATGTGTCTTCAGGATAACACCGCGAAATACGTGAAGTATATCGAAGACATGAACGCCTCGATCAATAACGCCATCAAGAACGCGCACGCGTCCTCCAAGACCTATGTCATCTCGTTCGAGCCTTCGTCCGCCACCAGCATCGATCTCGACTGCCTCAACACCATGGCGATGCAGTACAATGATGTGATGAACATGGAGAAGCTCCCCGTCACCTACGCGCTTCCTGCCGTGACCAGATATTACGGCGGAATGTACACCGGCCTTGAAGCCGAGTACCTTGCGACCAAGAACCCTGAGTTTGTCATTCTGGAGCATTACGGAATCGCCGGTAGCGACATCAGCCTCGAAGAATTCAAGAAAAAAGTTTCGCCTGTCGTGGACT
>JAEEJP010000049.1 GCA_016281925.1 Methanomassiliicoccaceae archaeon | reverse complement strand
GGACGCCGACACCGAGCCCTTCGTCGTCCTCGCGGACAGGATGGGAAGCCTGGTCCAGCAGACCGTCGGCAACCACCCCCTGAACAAGCTCGAGGTCAAATACTGCGGCGCCCTGGCCGACAAGCCCACCAGGCTCCTCACCGTATCCGCCGTCATCGGATACCTCAGGAACGTCGTCGGCTCCGCCAACACGATCAACGCTCTTCCCCTCGCCAAATCCAAGGGCATCGACGTCGTCGAGAGCAGCAACCCCGTCTCCACCGATTACGCGTCCGTCATCGAGATGAAGTTCGTCTCCCAGGGCAAGGAGCGCATCATAAGGGGAACCGTCATCGGCGGCCAGAACAGGCTGGTCGGATTCGACGAGTTCTCCTTCGACATACCCTTCTACGGCAGGATGATGTTCGTCGGGTATGACGATGCCCCCGGGGTCATCGGCATCGTCGGGAACAACCTCGGCAGGGCCGGCGTCAACATCGGCCAGATGTCCGTGGGAAGGTCCGGGAAGAAGGCGCTGATGTTCCTCACCGTCGACCACGATGTCACTCCCGGCCTGGCATCCGCCATCGCCAAGGAAGTCGGCACCGACGACGTCAGGTATGTGCGCTTCACGGAGTGATCCAATTGGGAATACTGACCGTCGACGATCTCACGAAAGCCATCAGCAACGGGATAGATGGCGGCCGGGGGATGGACGAGGAGGAGGCCTACGATCTGGCCCACCGCGTCCTCAATTTCTTCGGCTATTCGGACAGGATAATAGACAATGTCCTCGAATCCCAGGACCGCGGGGCGTTCTACATGCTGGAGGACGCCCGCATCCTCAGCACCGAGAGGGAGGAGACCACCCTCTACGACGGCAGGGAATGGAGGATACACTACTGGCTCTTCAACAGGGACGCCATAGACAGGCTGATCCGCGGCGAGGACAGGCCCGACGACGGCCAGAGCGAGGAAGCCAACGTCTACGAGCAGCTTCCTCCCGAAGCGTGGGACGCGCTCAAAACTCTCAGCAAACCGGACGCATGAGCCTTTTTCCGTACGGGTTCCGCCCAGGCCAGGCGGAGCTCGTGCGCTTCATAGATTCCGCGGTGCGCGGAGGCAGATCCGCGGTCATCGAAGCGGGCACCGGGACGGGGAAGACAGTCTCGTCCCTGTGCGGCGCTCTGCCTTATGCCCTCGAGAAAGGGACCAAGGTCATCTATCTCACCCGCACCAAATCCCAGCAGCTCCAGATATCCAGGGAAGTCTCCGCCATCGGCGGCGATGTTCTATGCGTGGCTCTGCGCGGAAGGTCCGGGAGATCGTGCCCCATGATGCGCGGGGATCCTGAGCTGGAGGGCGGGACTCCCGAAGAGCTGTCCAGGCTGTGCTCCGAATACAAGAGGCCGGACCGCGGAGGGGAGCGCCGCTGCCCGTATTATGCCAGAGCCCTGGAGGAGAGCCCCGGACGCTGGGCCGCCATTCTGAGGGAATCATCTCCAGACCCGGAGGAATTCTCGGCTATGTGCGAGTCCGCAGGCATATGCCCTTACGAGTTCAGGAAGCTCCTGCTCCCGATGGCGGACGTCATAGCCGCGCCGTACCCGTTCGTGTTCGTGCCGGGGGCGCTGGCAGGATTGGAGACTTGGATGGGGATTCCTCTGAACGAAACCGTGATCATCGCCGACGAGGCCCACAATCTGCCGGGATACCTGAGGGATCTGCAGACCATATCCCTGTCCGCGTCCGCGCTGGGCAAGGCGGAGAAGGAGGCGGAAGCCAACGGGGATCCGTATCTTTACGGCGACATCCGCGCGAAAAGCCTCATCTCCGCCGTCGGAGAGGCGATATCCCATGCCCGCACGGAATACATGGTCGACGAGGACGGCATCGTGCCGCCGTATTTCCTGGAGGAGGAGCTGATGGAGGCTCTCGGAGTCCCTTCGGCCGCTCTTTTCAAGGCCATATCCGCCATGTACGCCATAGGAGACGGCATAGCCGAGAGGAGAAAGCAGGCCAAGAAGCTTCCCCGCTCATATCTGAGGTCGCTGGCCGCCTTCCTGCAGGCCTGGTCGGAGGAGGACGGCGGCATGCGCGTGAAACTCATAGCGGATCCCGGCAACCCAACGCTCCAGTCCTACTGCATGGATCCGTCTCCCGCCGCATGGCCGCTCAACGAATGCCGGTCGTCCATCCATATGTCGGGGACTCTGGAGCCTCTGGACGGATACGCCGAGGAGATGGGCCTTTTCGCCCCCGCCAAGCTGTCTCTGGGAAGCCCCTTCCCGCCGGAGAACCTTCTGACGCTGTATTCGGACGAGGTCTCCATGGGTTATGATGACCGCTTCCGGGAGAGCAACTACCGCAGGGCGATGGATCTCATCGCGGATACCATAGCGGCCGCCGCCGTCAATTCCGCCGTCTTCTTCCAGTCGTACGGCGTCATGGACCGCATGCTGGGCGACGGCCTGGCCGGACGCATCGGGAGGGAGGCATTCTTCGAGCGCCGCGGGGCGTCCCAGGAGGAGCTCATGACGGAGGTGGAGGCTTTCCGCGCGTCAGATTGCGGGGTCCTGTTCTGCGTCCTGGGCGGAAGGATCTCAGAGGGCATCGATTTCCCTGGCAGGGCGATGGAGCTGGCGGTCATCGTCGGGGTGCCTTACCCGAGGCCGACGGCGAAGCTCCGCGCTCTGAGGCGCTATTACGACCTGCGCTTCGGCGACGGGCAGGCTTTCGCGTCCGCGGTCCCGGCTTCCAGGAAGATGAGGCAGGCCGTCGGAAGGCTGATAAGGTCGGAGACAGACCGCGGCGCGGCGGTGATCCTCGATCGCAGGGTAGCTTCTCTGAAGGGCATCGGCGCCAGGCTGTCCCGCGACATCCCCGGAGAGGTAGCCGTTTTTTTCGGGGAGAAGCGGGGAGCCATACGTTAAGGCTATAAACTACCAATCATAACGCGTCCGCATGGAAATTGCTGTGGACGACGCCGTCATCGAACTGATCAAAAAAGAAGGCTGCGACTACCGCGTCTGCACCGCGTGCATGGGGCCTGCGCTCGTCCCCATCAGCGTCAAGGCGCCCAAAGATTCCGACATAAAAATCCCCGTCGGCGACCATACGCTGTACATCTCAAGGGTCCAGGCCATGTACATCGACCGCGTCACGATCGATATGGTTTACGAAGACGAAGACATCGATGCCTGCCCCGCATTCTATCCCAGGCGCACGATAAACATCTGAATCCGGCGCCGGCCGTCTCAGACGACGGGGACGGCCTGCTCCGCGGCTTCTTCCGCGAGTTTTTCGATGTCGATGCGGTCTCTGAAGGATTCTATCCTACCGGGCTCGGCCGCGACCGTGACTTTGCTCGGCACCACGGTGCATCCGACGGCGGGCGATATGGAGATGTCGAAGGTTCCGATTTTGCGGGCGATTGCTATGATCTCGTTTTTGTCCAGGCCTATGAGCGGCCTGACTATGGGTATCTTCATGCTGCTGAATTCGGCGCGTATGTTCTTCAGGGTCTGAGAGGCCACCTGGCCCAGGGAATCCCCCATTATTATCGCGCTCGCGCCCATCTTCTCGGCGAATCTGCCGGCCGTGAGCTGCATCACGCGCTTGCACATGACGCATTGGTAGTTCCTGTCGCAGCAGTCGCGGATGGCCGTCTGCGAGGGCCCGTGGGGCGCCGAATACAGCGGGAACTCCTTTCCGGTGAAGTCTCTGAGCTGCTTGGCTATGGCTCTGACGTTCCTCATCGCCCTTTCGTCGCAGTACGGGCTGTTGTCCATGTGGAGGAGGATGACATCCGCCCCGGCTTTGGACATGAGATAGGACGCCACAGGCGAGTCTATCCCTCCGGAAAGAAGGGAGATCGCTTTCATCTCAGAGTACCACGTCGCCGTAGTCGTCGGCGAGCTTCCTGGTGGCGGAATATTTGCACTCGGGGCAGTAGAGCCCTTCGCCTTTCTTCTCCAGTTCGGTCTTGCATTTGTAGCACAGGGATCTGATGACGCCCAGGTGGTCGTCCTTGGTGGTGAGCTGCAGGGAAGGCTTCACGCCGGTGACCTTGGCCCTGATGTAATCCCCCTTTCTGAGCTCCTTGGAGACGTCGTCGGTGTATTTGGGGGAGATTTTGGAGACGTGTATGGTCGCGTAGGTCTCGCATCCCAGTCCTCTCTCGGTCCCGTCCTTGGCCACGACGTCGGCCGTCGCCATCGTGTTCCTGATGTCCGCCACTATGGCGTATACTATGTCGCCTTCCGCGAGGATGTTGGGGGGGTTGGGCGTGATGACCCTGGCGACGCAGTCTTTGTCATCCAATTCCAGTATGCCTATCTGGGATGCGTAAACGATCCCGTTCTCAGCGAATGTGCCGTCGGATGCGAGATATTCTTCCTCCACTGCGACCTCGTCACCCGGAAAAACCATTTCTGAATCTGCCATCATGTTCACCTTATATTGACGACAGCGACGTCAATCGTCTTCTTCGTCTTTGTATGGAATGAAAACACATGAGGGATTTCGTACTTATAGGTTTTATAGGAGCGCACGCTGCGCCCTTTTCTGCCGCAATACTCCCTCACGAACCCCAGCGTTTCCAGCATATGGATGGAATACACGCATTCCGCCAGTTCCATCGCCTTGTCCAGGAAGGGGCGGTCCGCATTCCTGCTCTGGCAGCCGAACGGGGGGTTCATTACCACCGTATCTGCCATTTCATCGACGTCTGCTATGTCCCGGAGCACGAAATCAATGTCAGCGCCGAAGCATGCGGCGTTCCTGCGGGCGGTCTCCAGGGCTTCCTCTGACCTGTCGAACCCCATGACCATTCCCGCATCCATGAGGTATGCGCCTATCGAAAGCATTCCCGTCCCGCATCCCAGGTCCACCACCTTCATCCCGGCGATGTCCCCGTTCCGGTACGCATCGAAGATTATGTCGGCGGCTATCGCCGCGGGGGTCATGTATTGCTCCAGCGACGGATCCGGGGAACCGAATCCCTCCACTTTCTGCAGGCTGATCTCGAGATCCCTCTTCCTCATGGCTGCGCAACCCTCCGCGCGGGCGCCCGTTTCCGGGGCTCCGGCCGGTCGGATTCGCATGCATCCTTAAATAGTATGTTCAGGCACATTTGGCATAGGCGTTCAATGCATCCAGCATGCACAAAAATGCGTCAGACAACATTATATATCATGTAAAGATAATAGGGGCCCCAGAATATAGCCGTTGGAAAGCAGATGCCACCGGCGGTATTCGATCCCAAACCGCTTCCGGGTGCGGTCCCCTTTAACCGTGCCCGACTTTTTTGCGCATGATTTCCGGCGATTGCGAAAGTCCCTTTAACGATGAAGCGATTCTTACGGTGCATACATGAGTATGGCAGCCTCGAAAGAGGAGGTATACCATTGTCCAAAGTTCGCAGAGCGATAATCAGTGTCTCCGACAAGGCCGGGATCGTGGATTTTGCCAGGTCCCTTTCTTCCCTCGGAGTCGATATAATCTCAACGGGTGGAACGTACAGGCTTCTGAAGGAGAACGGGATCGCGGTTACGGAAGTGTCCGACATAACCGGATTCCCCGAGATGCTCGACGGCCGCGTCAAAACTCTTCATCCCAAGGTCCACGCCGGAATACTCGCCCGCAGGGACATCCCCGAGCATATGCAGGCGATCAAGGACAAGGGGATCGAGCCCATCGATATGGTCGTCATCAACCTCTATCCTTTCAAGCAGACGGTCCTGAAGGAGAACGCGTCTTTCGAGGACATCGTCGAGAACATCGACATCGGCGGGCCCAGCATGATCCGCGCCGCCGCGAAGAACTGGCAGTCGGTCGCCGTCGTGACTTCCCCGTCCCAGTACGGAAACATCCTCGGCCAGCTCGAAGACACCGGCGAGCTCTCCGAGGACCTCCTCGGAAGGCTGATGGCCGAGGCGTTCGTCGTCACCGCCAACTATGATGCGATGATCGCTTCCCGCATGTACCCCCGCTTCTGCCAGGGATTCCCCGAATCGTTCCCCATCCCGCTGGAGAAAGTCGAGGACCTCAGATACGGGGAGAACCCCAACCAATCCGCGGCGTTCTACAAGGACCCGTTCACTCCGGGGACCACCGTAGCAAAGGCCGAGCAGCTCCACGGGAAGCAGCTCTCCTACAACAACATCCTGGATCTGGACAAGGCCCTGGACATCTGCATGGACTTCGAGAAGCCTACCGCGGTCGTCATGAAGCACACCAACCCGTGCGGGCTGGCTTCCGCCGGGAACATCTACGACGCCTTCATGACCGCGTACAACGTGGACCCTCTTTCCGCGTTCGGATGCGTCATATGCCTCAACAGGAACTGCGACGTCGCCACCGCCCAGGAGATCTCCCAGCATTTCGTGGAGGCAGTCATCTGCCCCGATTACGAGCCGGGAGCGGCCGAGATCATGGAGGCTAAGAAGAACATCCGCCTCCTCAGGACGAACTCGCCCATATGCCCCGCCGCCAAGCACAGGGAATACAAGATGAAGAAGGTCCAGGGCGGCATGCTCGTCCAGACCGACGAGGACGTGCCTATCGATCCCAAGAACCTCAAGGTCGTCACCGAGCGCGCCCCCACCGAGACGGAGATAGCCGCTCTGATGTTCGCGTGGAAGCTCGCCAAGCACGTGACCTCCAACGCAGTCGTTTACGTCAGGGAGGAGCGCGCCGTGGGAATAGGCGCAGGCCAGATGAGCCGCGTGGATTCCGCGAAGATAGCCACCATGAAGGCCAACGAGCCCACCAAAGGATGCGTGATGGCGTCCGATGCCTTCTTCCCCTTCAGGGACGGGGTCGACGAGGCCGCTTCGGCAGGCGTCACGGCCATCATCCAGCCCGGCGGAAGCATCAGGGACCAGGAGGTCATCGATGCCGCCAACGAGCACGGCATGGCGATGGTCTTCACCGGATGCCGCGTGTTCAGGCACTGAAAAACCAGGGGCGGGATGTCCCGCCCGTTCTACTTCAAAAAAAACTCGGCGGGAACCGGACCGTCCGCCGCTCATTCGGATTTGCCTTCCACCACGGCCTCGAGGTCCTCGGGTATGATCGGCTTCCCCTCGGCTTTCCTCTTCATGTGCCCTCCGGGCCCTCCGCGAGCGATCCTGGCTTTCTCGATGCATTCCGGGTCGTCGCAGACGAACGCGGCATAGATGATGTTCTTGCAGGTCTTCCCGCAGAATTCGCAGGTGTAGTCTTCCGGGTTGATGGGCATGCAACGCCCATCGCAGGCCGCGGATAAAGATTTTGTCGGTTTGGAAAAGGATGAGGGGGTTTCCCCGCCCTCATCAGGAGAAAATCAGCTTGAAGCCGACTGGGCCCGCCGGACGCTGGGCACGGTCCAGGACCGCGACGTCCGCTTTGCCGGCGTAATCGGCGGCGTTCTCTGCCGTTATGCCTCCGCAGACCTCGACGATAATGCGGTCGGAGACTTTCTTCGCCGCTTTGAATACATTCGAGGCGGCTTCCGGGCTGAGATCCAGGGCTCTTATGATATCTGCCCCGGCAGCGGTCGCTTCCTCGGCTTCTCCGGCGCTGACGACTTCGACGGTTTTCTTGACCGCCACAGAAGCCTTGGACACGCGTGCCATGGCGTTCCTGACGCCTCCGCAGACGGAGATATGCTCCCTTCTGAGGAATACTATGGAATCCAGGCCGCAGACGTAGGGGTCTCCCCCTCCGGCAGCTACAGCTTTCATCTCGAATCCGAAGAATCCGGGCGTTGAAGGCAGGGCCTCTATCCTTATCTTTCCGCCCGATGCTCCGATCGCATCCGCCGTGTTCGAAGCGATTCCGCTCATAACCGACAGGAACCCGAGCGCGGTCCTTTCGCCGGCCAGTATCTTGTTTATCGGCCCGGAGACCGACATCACGCGGGTTCCAGCGCGTACCTTTTCCCCGTCTTTGGCCAGAGGCTCCGTGTCGCCTTCCAAAGCCGAGAGCACGTCGGCGGCCTCGTCGATCCCGGCGACGACGGCATCCTCGCAGCATATGATGTGAGCCGTGCCGCGTATGTCCGGGATGCCGAGCCCGGAGGCCAGATCGCATCTCCCGATATCGGCTTTGAGGAACGCGGAGGGATCCATCGGCCTCAGACCTCCAGATGGAATTCTTTCCCTGTCTCCGGAAGGATGACGTTGTAGTCCGAAAGGTCGGGGAGGAAGAGGTCCCTGTTGTCCGAATGCATTATGATGACGTTGTCCGGGTCGCATCTCTCGATGAAGCTGACGATCTGGCCGTGGTCGGCGTGCGCGGAGAAATCGTATTTCTGGACTTCGCACTCGATCTTGCAGATCTCGTCGTCGATGCTGACGCAGCCCTGCTCCAGGAGCATCCTGCCGTTGGTGTCTTCCGCCTGGTATCCCACGAGAAGGATTGCGCTCTTGGGATCGTCTTTGATGGTCTTGAGGTAGCCGAGGATGGGGCCTCCGTCGAGCATTCCGCCGGTGGTGACGATGATCTCGCCTTTCTTGGCCTCGTTCCTGGTGTATCCGTTGGTGACTTCGTTGAAGCGCTTCCTGGCGGACCTGAGGACTCCGGGCTCCCTGAGATACTCGTCGTATCTGAGGAACAGGTTGGTGACTTTCCTTCCCATGCCGTCGACCCACATGTCGTAGCCGAGGTTCTTGAGCAGGACCATTATCTCCTGGGTCCTTCCGACCGCAAAGCAGGGTATGAGCACTTTCCCTCCGCGCTCGATGACCTCCCTGATCTTGTCCATGAAGTTTTTCTCGGTCTCCCTTCTGGACGGGTGGTAGCGCCCGCCGTAGGTCCCCTCTATGAAGAGGTTGGTGCAGTCCCGGGGTTTGGCTCCTTTGACCAGCTTCTGGGCTTCGGTGTGTATGTCTCCGGTGTAGAGGGTTCTGACGTCCTTCTCGAACTCGAACATGGCCGCCCCGGGGATGTGGCCCGCGTCGATCATGGAGATGTCGATGTTGTTGAGCGTTATGGTGTCCCCGAATCTCATCGGGACGACGGAATCCATCGTCTTTTTGATGTCTATGTCGGTGTAAGGCTGGACATAGTCCTCCGCCTTGGCGATTTTCAGGGTGTCTTTCATCATCAGCTCCCCGATCTCTGCGCTCAGGGGGGCGGTGAAAAGCTTGCAGTCGTTGGTTCCGCACACCTGGGGGAGCATCCCGCTGTGGTCGAGATGCGCGTGGGTGAGGAACACATAATCTACTTTGGGCGCGGGAAGGGGGAATTCCGGCGGTTTGGTAGGGCTCAGCCCGTACTCGACCAGGAACGTGCTCCCTTTGGCCTCCATTGTCATCCCCATGCGGCCTACCATATCGGCTCCGCCGAGGAATCTGAATTTCATGTCCATATCAGTGGTCTCCTTTTCGTATGCCTCCGGGTAGGAGGGCTTTGTGAAGGGAAGCCTCAAAGCGTCCCCTTGACTGTGATGATGACGCAGGGCCTGCCGCCCTACATTATAAGGATGCCACTCTATCGGAAGCATATATTTTTATGTTGCTGTTTTTGCGTCCGCGCATCATATAGGAAATCCGATGCCGTCCCGGCGGGGCGCGGATGCCTTTCTCCGGTGCCCCTTAGGAAGGGAAAAACGGGAATGGGGGCCGGAACCCCCGGTTTGCGCTCAGGAGACGAGCTTAAGGACGGCGGGAGCGCCGGCGAACGTCTTCCCGGCGAGGTTCTTGGCTGTGGCCGTCAGTTCGGCCGTTCCCTTCATGAACTTGACCTTGGAGAAGGCGTTGGAGCCGACTTCCGCCAGATCTCCGGAGAAGGACGCGAACGAAAGGCCGGTGCATCCGGAGAATGCGCTGGCGCCTATAGTTTTGACGCCGGGGATCTCCAGGACCGTGATCTTGCTGCATCCGTAGAACGCGTAGGCGCCGATGCTTTCGGCCGAGAACATCCAGGCCGCTCTGAGCGCCGTGCATCCTGCGAAGGCCTTGAACCCTATGGATTTCACGTCGCCGAGGTCGGCGGTGGCCAGCGTCTTGCAGCCGAGGAAAGCCTGGTCGCCTATCGAAGTCACGTCCGCGGTAAGCTTCCACACGGACACGGATGCGGGGACGGTGAGGCTCTTCAGGCCTTCTTTGAAGCCTGTGACCGAGACTTCGTACGGCGCCACAGATGTTACCGTATAGGTGAGGGAGCCGACGGTGACGCTGGTCCCTTCGGGTGCCTTGGCGCACAGCTTGCCTCCGGACAGGATGAACGCATTGCCGGCGAGGTCGGCGGCGGCCGCGGATATGTCCTTGCCGTTCTTGGAGAACTGCAGTTTGCCGAAGGCGGATGTCCCGGCCGATTTCAGATCCTTCGAGAATTCAATGGTCGATATCGCGCCGTCCCCGTAGAACGCATACGCGCCTATGTTTTCGCAGGACAGGAGCTTCACCGTCTTGAGGGCGGTGCAGTTGGCGAAAGCCTTCATGCCGATCGTCGGAGCGCTGATCTTCACGGTGATCGCGGTGGCGCAGTCGGCAAAAGCTTTCTCGGCCACGGAGCTCACCGTGAAAGTCATGCCGCTGTAGGCGACCGACCCGGGGATGATCGGGTATTTGATCCCGGAAGAGTATCCGACGGCATCCACGGCCGCAGGATTCACGGAAACGACCTTGTATCTGATGCTGGAGGAGGTGAATTCGGTTCCCGGAGCGATTGCGGGGCCGTAATACAGCTTGCCGTCCTTTCCGGTGAACGTCTTCCCGGCGAGGTTTTTGGCTGTCGCCAAGACCGACTTTCCGTTGTCGAAGAATTGGACTTTGCTGAATGCCGCGGTCCCAACAGAAGCCAGATCCTTGGCGAAAGCTACCGAGGTCAGGGCATCGCAGCCGAAGAACGAGTATGCTCCGATGCTCTTCACTCCGGTGAGCTTGACGGTGGTCAGAGCCGTGCATCCGGCGAACGCTTTCTGAAGTATCGAAGGCGCGGAAACAGAAGCGGAAGCGAGAGTCGTACATCCGTAGAAAGCCTTCTCGCCGACGGATTCTACCGCGAAGGACTGGCTGTTATACGTCACGGATGCCGGGATGGATGCCGCTTTGATGCCGGATACGAAGCCGGTGGCGCTTGCAGAGGTAGGGCTGACGGACGTGACTGTGTATTTCACATTGCTGACGGTGAACTCGGTCCCTATGGTTATCGAAGATCCGTAATACAGCTTTCCGTCGCTGCCTTTGAAAGTCTTTCCGGCGAGGCTTTTAGCCGCGGATACTGCTTTTCCGCCGTCGAAGAACTGGATTTTGTTGAAGGACGAAGCCCCGACGGATGCCAGATCCTTGGCGAAAGCTACCGAGGTCAGGGCATCGCAGCCGAAGAACGAGTATGCTCCGATGCTCTTCACGCCGGTGAGCTTGACGGTGGTCAGAGCCGTGCATCCGGCGAACGCCTTCTGAAGCACAGCCGGAGCCGATATGCTTGCGGAAGTGAGCGTAGTGCATCCGTAGAATGCTTTCTCGCCGACGGATTCTACCGCGAAGGATTGGCCGCTGTATGTCACGGATGCCGTGATGGATGCCGCTTTGATGCCGGATACGAAGCCGGTGGCGCTTGCCGAGGCTGGGCTGACGGACGTGACTGTGTATTTCACGTTGCTGACGGTGAACTCGGTCCCCACGGTTATCGCCGATCCGCTGGTGAGTCTGCCGTCTTTGCCGGTGAACGTCTTCCCGGCGAGGTCTTTCGCAGCCGAAACCGCATTTCCGCCGTCGAAGAACTGGATCTTGTTGAAAGCAGAGGCTCCCACAGCCGTCAGGCCCTTCGCGAACGTGACCGAAGCGAACGCCTCGCAGCCGTAGAACGAATACATGCCGATGCTCTTCACGCCGGTCAGCTTGACGGTTGTCAGCGCTGTGCATCCGGCGAACGCCTTCTGAAGTATCGCAGGCGCGGATACGCTGAGGGTTTTGAGCGTCGTGCATCCGTAGAATGCCTTCTCACCGACCGAAACCACGGCTATGCTGTGGTTCTTGTATGTCACTGTGGCAGGTATCGAGGCGGAAGTCAGCCCCGAGACATAGCCTGTGACCGACGCCTGGTCGGGATCCACGGACGTCATGGTGTATCTGAGGTTCCCGACGGTGAACTCGGTCCCAACGTCGAAGTCGGACTGCTGCCATACGGCATAGAGCGTGGTGTTCTTCGTGATGGTGAATGTGTCTGTTCCGTTTGCCGTGTATTTCGCGGCCGCCGCGGTCTTGCTGTCGGACCATCCCAGGAACGCATATCCGGTTCTGGACGGGATTTTGTCGAACAGCACCTTGACTTTGTCTCCGGGGGCGTAGGTGGAGCCTGACGGGACGTTGTTGGATCCTCCGTTCGGATTGTAGTTGATCGAATATCCGTCCATGCTGAACGTGCAGCCGGCGGTTGTAACCAGGGCGGTCCCCGTCCTGATCAAGGCATCGACTTTGTACACGCCGGCGGAGTTCCCGGCCATGGAGCTTTTCGCGGAGGCGGAGAAGTTCCCTGCCGAATCCGTGGTGATTGTGCTGTTGATCGTGGCGATGTGCACCAGGTCGGCCGTTCTGTATATCCCGTACTCAACTTCGTACGTTCCGCGGGCGAGCTTTCCGGAGAGGGACAGGCTGACGTCGGTGCCGGAGACGGCGGCGCTGAGCTCCAGATTGTAGGGATCGCCGGAGAATTGGATGGAGACGTTCCTGATCCAGATTATCCATCCGGGTTCCGTCTCATAATCATAAATGGCGTAGGAGTGGCCTTTCTTCAGATATTTGCCGTCTATCAGCACGGTGGAAGTGCTCCATTCGTCGTCGGATCCGTGGAGATACTGCCCGGGCAATTCCGTCTCGGTTTCGTCGGTGAGGTCCCTGAGCTTGATGACATCCCTTTCTCCGGACTGCTCATCGACGTCGTAGGCATATACGGTCAGGATGGCGTTCTCCGGCTCGAATCCCATGTCGAACCGTCCTATCTTCCTGTGTTCCTTCTCATCGACGAAGATGTCCAGTTCATAGTCCTCGTCGCCTGTCAGTCCGCTGTCGAACAGCAGGTACGATCCGGGTTTCGTGACATTCACCGTCTTCAGTTCGTTGTAATATGCGCCTGTGTAGGTCGCATCCATCGTGAAGCTGCCGGTCCCCGACTCTGTGTAGAGCGTGGTTGCGATGTAGAAGACCTCGCCTTCATCCGCGATCAGACTGAATCTGAAGTTCCTGCCGCTTCCGCTGTCGTCGTCGCGCGTCACCATCGTCCCGTATTGGTCGAGGATGATCGCGTAAGTGTCCTGGTTTCCGTAGGATTCGAATTTGAAGATCCCGTCCCTGTCGGCTTTGAATTTGTAAATCATACCTTCTTCTGCCGACGTGATCCTCACTGTTACGGTCTGGCCTGTTTTGATTTCCCCGTCCGGTTCGGGGACCGCAGTCTGCGCGTCGGCATCCGAATTCCCATCGGATACCGCTAAAAGCGCAGATGACACGATAACCAAAGCGAACAACGCCATCAATGCTGTTTTCCATCTCATACTCTCGTCCCCCGTACCGTTCTGCTTCGGCAGCCGGTTCTCGGTAACCTCTGCCGGAAGATAGTCTGGGCGTTCTGCGGAGTCCTGCCGCATATGCGGACGGAACCGATCTCTGCGGGCGGTCCGGCGATATCCGGCCTTCCGTCGCGTTTCGATATGCTTTATGCGGATTTATGTGAACCGCAGTTTTGCGGGTCCGAGGCGGCATATCGGATGCGATTAATCATTCCAATAATACGCTCGATATAACTATATACGGACAGTCAATGGGGAAAAAAGAGGCTGTTAAATTGTTTTGTCCAGCATGCGGTTCGATGATGTTCCCTAAGGACGGGGTGTATACCTGCAACGGTTGCGGAGCTACCAAGGACGTTTCCGGAAGCTCCGAAATCATAACCACATCGTCAAGAGACAAGGAGATCACGGTGATCTCCGAGGAAGACACCATAACCCTTCCCAAGACGCATGTGCTGTGCCCCCAGTGCAAATACACCGAAGCATACTATATGATCAGGCAGACGCGCGCGGCCGATGAGCCGGAGACTATGATATACCGCTGCTGCAAATGCAACCACAGCTGGAGAGAGTACTGAGGGGATTGGGATATGGCCGGGACTGTCCAGTACGGCGGAAGCGGGGGCACCCCCCATTTCTGCGCGGAGATCAAATCCGAGACGCTCAAAGGTCTCGTCAACATCATTTCAGCCATCGTGGATGAGGTGAAATTCACCATAACCCCCGAAGGAATGACCCTCAAGGCGGTGGATGCAGCCCACGTCGCCATGATAGAGATCAACGCCGACAGCGGCGCCTTCGAATCGTACTCCGCAGAGGAATGCGAGATAGGCCTCGATCTCGACAAGATCAAGGGAGTCCTCAAGCTCGCATCCGGCGTGGACATCATAAGGATGGAGCAGGACGCAGACAAAGGAAGGCTCATATTCAGGGTCGGCAACATCACGAGGGCAATGACGATCCTCGACACTTCCAGCCTCAACGATCCGAAAGTGCCGGAGCTCCATCTCAAATCGTCCATAGGAATCTCCGTCGACGAGCTCAAGAAGGGCATCAGCGCCGCCGACGCGATTTCGGACCACATCACTATGAGGGCCGACTCCGAAAGGTTCGAGCTGTCGTGCGAAGGGGACACCGATTCCGTCACCCTCCGCGTGGACAAGTCCAATCTCGTGAGCCTGGATGCGGACGCGGAAGTCTGCAGCATGTTCCCCCTCGATTATTTCTCGAACATTGTCAAGGCCATCCCCAACGGGACGGTCATCAACATCGAGCTGGACAACGATTACCCCGTCAAACTTCTGTTCGGGATCGCCGGCCAGCATGTGTCAGTCAATTACCTCCTCGCGCCGAGGATCGAGAGTGAGTGAAAATGGTCGAACGCGGCGTACCGGAACTCGAGAACATCGCCAACAAGCTGAGACTCCATGTCATTGAGATGACCTATGCGGCATCCTCCGGGCATCCCGGCGGATCCCTGTCCTCCGCGGATCTGATGTCCGCGCTGTATTTCCGCATAATGAAGCACGATCCGAAGGACCCGTCATGGGACGGCAGGGACAGATTCGTGCTTTCCAAAGGCCATGTCGCCCCGATCCTTTACGCGGCGCTGGCTGAATCGGGGTATTTCCCCGTGGACGATCTCATCACTCTGAGGAAGATCGGCTCGAAGCTCCAGGGCCATCCCGTCCGCGGCAAGGTCCCCGGCGTGGAGATGTCCACCGGATCCCTCGGCCAGGGGCTCAGCATGTCCTGCGGGATAGCTCTGGCCGGAAAGATGGACGGGAAGGACTACAGGACGTTCTGCCTTCTCGGGGACGGCGAGCTCCAGAGCGGCCAGAACTGGGAGGCGGCGATGTTCGCCAGCCAGAACGGGCTGAACAGGCTCATCGCTTTCGTGGACAGGAACCGCCTGCAGATCACCGGGAACACCGAGGAGGCCGTCGGATTGGATCCCCTCCCCGAGAAATGGAGGGCATTCGGCTGGAACGTCTGCACCATAGACGGCCACAACATCCGCGAGATAATCGAGGCTGTCGACCGCGCGTCCGCGTCGAAGAAGAAGCCCACGGCCATAATCATGAACACGGTCAAAGGAAAGGGCGTCTCGTTCATGGAGAACAACGCCGGATTCCATGGGAGAGCCTGCAATTCCGAGGAATATGCCCGCGCAGTCGCGGAGCTCAGAGAGGCGATACAATGACCAAGAACCTCGCCCAGCGCAATTACTACGGCAAAGCCCTCGCCGAGCTAGCCGCCAGAAGGGATGACATCGTCGTCCTCGATGCGGACCTCGCCGGCTCCACGAAAACCTCCGATTTCAGGAAGGCGGCCCCGGAAAGGTTCGTCGAAGTGGGGATCGCGGAGCAGAACATGATCGGCATCGCCGCCGGACTGGCCGCTTCGGGGAAGACCGCTTTCGCATCCACTTTCGGGGTTTTCGCCTCGGGAAGATGCTGGGAGCAGATCAGGCTCGCCGTCGCTTATCCCAGGCTCAACGTC
Source organism: Methanomassiliicoccaceae archaeon (assembly GCA_016281925.1). GTDB lineage: Archaea > Thermoplasmatota > Thermoplasmata > Methanomassiliicoccales > Methanomethylophilaceae > Methanoprimaticola. Next base: position 20,510 of record JAEEJP010000049.1, on the reverse strand, counting down.
AAGATCGTCGCCACCCACTGCGGCATAAGCGTGGGGGAGGACGGGGCGTCGCACCAGGCGCTGGAAGACATGGCGATCATGCGCGCGCTTCCCAACATGACTGTCATATCCCCGGCGGATGCTTACGAAGCCTACGCCGCCACCATGGCCATAGCCGATTACAAAGGCCCGGTCTACATGAGGATGGGCCGCGCGGAGTTCCCCACCATAACCGAGGAAGGGGCGGCCTTCGAGATCGGCAGGGCCAAAGTGATGAGGGAAGGCTCGGATGTCACGCTCATAGGCTGCGGCCAGATGGTCTCGTTCTGCCTCGATGCCGCGGACATCCTCGCCGGAGAGGGGATCAGCGCCGAAGTCATCAACATGGCGACGATCAAGCCGCTGGATGCGGACGCGGTCATCGCCTCCGCGAAGAAGACCGGATGCTGCGTCACGGCCGAGGAGCACAGCATAATCGGGGGGCTCGGCTCCGCGGTCGCGGAATGCCTCTGCTCTTCCGTCTGCGTCCCTCTCGAGATGGTCGGGACCAAGGATACGTTCGGCGAATCCGGGTCTCCGGCGGATCTCCTCGCCAAGTACGGCCTCACGGCGTCCGACATCGCCGCCGCGGCCAGGAAATCGGTTTCAAGAAAGGTGAAAGCATGAAGATTTTCATAGACACTGCGAATCTGGACATGATAAAGGAGATCAACAGCTGGGGCATCCTGGACGGGGTCACCACCAACCCGAGCCTCATCGCCAAGGAAGGGGTCGACGTCAGGACCCGCGTCAGGGAGATCGCCGAGATCGTCGACGGCCCTGTATCCGCCGAGATCATGTCCATGACCGCTCCTGAGATGATCGCGGAGGGGCGCGAGGTCGCGAAGATCCACCCCAACATCAACATCAAGCTGCCCATGTGCGTCGAGACCCTGAAGGCCACCAAAGTCCTCTCTTCCGAGGGCATCAAAGTCAACGTGACCCTCATCTTCTCCGCCCAGCAGGCCCTTCTCGCCGCCAAAGCCGGAGCCGCGTTCGTGTCGCCTTTCGTGGGGCGCCTGGACGACATCGGGATCTACGGATCGGACCTGGTATCGCAGATCATGCAGGTCTTCCAGAACTACGGCATAACCACCGAGGTCATCGCCGCTTCCATCCGCGGCCCCCAGCACGTCCTCGACGCCGCCCTCGCCGGATGCGACATCGCCACCATCCCCTATGACACCCTCAAGAAGATGGTCAGGCACCCCAAGACCGACGAAGGCATCGCGAAATTCATCGAAGACTACGAGAAATCCAAGAAGAGCTGAGGGATCCATGCTCGATGCTGTGGTCGTGGGCGGCGGCCCCGCCGGAAGCGCATCCGCCCGCCTGCTGGCATCGAGAGGTTTTTCCGTCAGGGTCCTGGAGGATCACGCATCCTCCGGGGTCCCGACGCAATGCGCCGGGCTGATCTCCGAGGAGGTCGTCCGCATGTCCGGGGTCCGCCCGGAAACATACAATTCTCTGCGCGGGGCGGAAGTGATCTTCCCCGGGGGAAGGGCCGTGAAGGTCCGTTCCGAGGGCGTAAAGGCCGTGGTCGTGGACCGGGCCGATCTGGACGCCAAGATGGCCGCCGCCGCCATGGACGCAGGCGCCGGGTTCTCCTACGGCGACCGCTACATCTCGCATTCCGCATCTTCCGGCGGCATTGAGGTCCGCTCGGCATCGGGCGGGGCAGCATGCAGGTCCCTGATAGGCGCCGACGGGCATTCCTCCGCGGTGGCCGCGTCCCTCGGGAACAACGGCCCGAAGGAATACATACGCGGGATCCAGGCCGACGTCTGCGCGGACGCAGATTTCGAAGACATATTCAGGATACGCATAGGCAACGGCGTCGCCCCCGGGTTCTTCTCGTGGGAGATCCCGTGCGGGGATTTCGTCCGCGTCGGGCTCTGCACGTCATGGTCCGCCGGGCCCCCGTGGGCCTATCTGAAGAAGCTTCTTTCCGAGCATTACCGGGGGGAGAAGATAAGGGGGATGTACTGCGGGAAAATCCCGCTCGGAGGGCGCCGCACCACCTACGGGGACAGATGCCTGCTCATAGGGGACGCCGCCTGCCATGTGAAGCCGGTCTCCGGCGGGGGGCTGTACCCTTCCCTGAGGGCCGCGCCCATCCTGGCGGAAGTGCTGTCGTCGGCGCTGGAATCCGGCGATCTTTCCGCCAAAGCCCTGTCGCGCTACGAGAGGATGTGGATGGCCGATTTCGGGAAGGAGCTGAGGCGCGCCTATTTCCTCCGCGGCAGGTACGCCCGCCTCGATGATGCCAGGCTCGACCGCGCCGGAGAGTACTGCTCCAGGGACGATGTCCGCCCGGCCCTCGACGCGATAGATCTGGACCATCCGGCCGAAGTGATCCGCGGCATGCTCCGCAGGCCTTCCGCCGTCCCCGGGCTGATATCGCTGGCCGCGAGGTGCCTGATATGAAGAGGGTGACCTTCGCCAGGATCAGGTCCGAGGAAGCCGGCCCGATCATACGCCGCCTCATGGATGAGGGGTTCGTAGACATCCATGCCAAGATCTCCAAAGACGATGCCTACCGCTACGTCCCGATATTGCCGGAACGCCTGGGCGACGAGCCGGTGGCTTCCATGGATCTGGTGGAGGGGGACGCCCACACCCTGGACAGGAGGCCCCCGCAGGAGCGCATACGCGAGAGGCTGTCGCCGTACCCTGAGTTCGAGGGCATCCTGCCCGAGAAATGGGAATACGTCGGGGACATAGTGATCGTCCGCATGCGGCCGGAATGCAGGCCTTACGGCAGGATCATCGGTCAGGCCTATGCCGAGGTCCTGGGGGCGAAGACGGTCTGCGCCGACGTCAGCGGGGTGTCCGGCGAATTCAGGAAGCCCAGCATGGAGATCCTGTACGGCACGGAAACGGAATCTGTCAGGCTGGAGAACGGGATACGCTACGGCTTCGACGTGACCAAGGTGATGTTCGCGTCCGGCAACACCGACGAACGCATGCGCATGAGGAATCTGGACTGCTCCGGGGAGACCGTCGTGGACATGTTCGCAGGCATAGGGTATTTCACCCTGCCTCTGGCCAAATTCTCCGGCGCAAGGCGCGTGTTCGCCTGCGAGAAGAACCCGGAATCGTACAGGTTTCTGATACGCAACGTGAAGGACAACGGCCTGGCGGACACCGTGATCCCCATCCTGGGCGACAACAGGGACATTCCAGGGAAGGAATTCGCCGACCGCATCCTGATGGGATACGTCCAGACCACTTCGGAATTCCTCGGCGCCGCCCTGAGAATGATAAAGCCCGGCGGAATCCTGCATTATCACGATACTTTCTATGTGCACGAATATGAGAGCCGCATCAGGCAGATATTCGGCAGGGAATGCGGGGACGACGGATACGAAATCCTTTCCCTCCGCGAAGTGAAGTCCTTCGCTCCGTCCGTCTCCCATTATGTCGCCGATGTGAGGGTCAGACCTTCTCGCCGGAGCTGCACGCGACGAGGAACGTGTTCATCGCGTCCGCGTAACCTTCCGCATCGGCGTCCATAAGAGCTTTGGCGAACGGCGCCAGGTAATCGGCCAGGCTCCTCTCCGAAGCGGTGAGCTTTGATGGCAGCTCGGCCGCGCCGCAGGCTATGAGGAACGAAGCTTCCACCGCGCGTATCTTGCCGTTCTTCATGCCTTTGGCCTTGGCTGATTCTTCGAGCATCTTCTGTCCGCCCGCTTTGTACGCCTTAGCAAGCCTGTCCGCGGCCGAAGTGAACGGCCCAGGCCTCTTGAATTCGGGCAGCGCGGCGCTGACGTCGGCGGTCTGGAATCTGTTGCGCGCAGCCATGAGCGTCGGGAGAGGCTGGTTCTTCGACGCATCCCCCAGGGATTCGGCCGTTTTCGCGTCGGTATATGCGGTGACGATCTCTTTCCAGTCGCTTTCCCAGATGGCGTTGAGCGCTTCCGATGCTTTCGGGCTCTTGACGACTATCCCTCTGGGGTTGTCCGCGAGGAATTTCCTGAGCGCTTCGATCTCGCATTCGTCTCCCGTCAGATTCGACACGAACTTTTCGAGCGAATCCCCGTAGTTCTCAGTTCCGATGACATAGGTGGCTGTGTCGCTGCCTTTGAGATCCCCCACCTTGGATCTTTTCACGGATTCGATGAGCGCGGAATCGGTCGTCAGGCCGAGCATATACTTTTTGAGGGCCTCTCCTTCGACGGCCTCGTAGTCCTTTTCCCCGGGTTTGTGGTACTTGTGCTTCACGCGGACGGAGATGTCGTCCAGAGGATCCACCGCCGACAGCCTGGAGACTATGTACGCAAGGGCCGAGACGTTTTTCGCGCAGTTTTCGCATATGCGTATGCAGGTCCCGAGGGATTTGATCTCTATCTCAAGCACCGCGGAGGCATCGTGCCCGCATGACGTCCCGTCCTTGGGGAATTCGTATGGCGATTCCCAGAACGTGTCGTTGAGATAGTCCTCGGGCATGTTGGGGGCGTCCGAGCATACCACGTCGTCGCCGAAGGAATAGAGGTGCAGCTTGTTCTTCTTTATGAAATCATTATAGAGGAACATCCTCAGCTTCGGGTCGGTGTAGTACTGGCATCCTATGAGCTTGTCCGCTTTCACGGTGCCTCTGACGGCGTAGGACACCGTATCCCCTCCCGGGAGCTTGGCGGTAGCCAGGAGAGGTATGCTTCCGGCCGCCCAAAGGGATACCGTGCCGGCATATGCGCGGACTATGTCGTCCCCGCCGAATCTGGAAGCCTCCTTGATCAGCGCATCGGGATTGTCCAATATGCTTCTTAGGCCGGAGATGCTTTTGAACGTCCTGTCGAAAGCGCATTTCCTGCAGTTCCCTGCGCAGGCGGGCCTTATGATGCCCGGATTCTCCGCAAGCGTCCTGGAGCGGTCCAGAAGATCGTCTTCCAATCTTTTGGAGGTGTGCTTCACTCCTCTCATTCTCACGCGCTTCTTCTCTGCCATGGACAGGTCTATCGGACAACTCCATAATAAAAATCATTGTGGAATTCCTTTGAAACTGGGGGTCAGCATGCTGTTCTGTCCGCCTACCCGGCGCAGGGAATATGTCCCATGACGCCATCGCCTCGGTCCGATGCCCGAATCGGATTTCGAGATGAGAGTCCGCGAATTCCTCGCGAAACCCCCGTTCTGCTACAGAGGCCTGAGCAGACCCGACGTCGATCTGTTCTGCGCCGCGCTGACCCATGACAGCTATTCCAACGAGGCCGCGGATGCGTCCGAGGAAGCGGAGTCGTACGAGCGGCTGGAGTTTCTGGGGGATGCCGTCCTGGAATTCATCGCCTGCGAAGCGGTATACCGGAATTCCGAACTGAAGGAGGGCGCGATGACGGATTTCAAGCAGACGATAGTCTCTAATCACAGCATATCTGAGAAGGTGCTTTCCATCGGTCTCGGTATCGACGGAATCATGAGGGTCGGGGGAGGTCACCGGACCAAGCGCGGGGAAGCGGTCGTGGAGGAGAACATGCGCGCAGATTCTTTCGAAGCCGTTTTGGCCGCTGTTTATCTTGTTTATGGCATGGAAGAAGCTCGCCGCATAGCGGGTTAGGTATTTGACCTATACTTCCAATAAATACTTTCAGGTAAAATAAACGTTTTTGTCGGGCATCATATAGTAAGTTGATGTTTATTTATGTTCTGTAAACAACAATATAGAACAGTATTTTCATCAATTTCTGGATTATTGGGGAATCAGGACCGTTAGAATTATAAACTTATTTGTTCTAACATAAGTTATGTCATTCTTCGACGACAACAAAACTCTCGGCACGGCCCTTATCGTGATCGGTGCCATCCAGTTCATACTGGGTGTCGCCTCTCTCGTCGGGGCCCTGACCGACGGCATCGACGGGCCTACGGCAGTCGCCGCTATCGGACCCATAATCGTTGCCATCCTGTACTTCGCGTTCGGAGTGAAGGTCAGGAACGCTGAAATCACGAACAAACTCGACATACTTGCTACCTACGTCAAGCTTGCTGGACTCGGTATCATCATCAACGCCGTCTTCGGACTCTGGAACTCCTATGAGGATGCGACCGCGGCCAACAAAGATGTGTTCCTGGCCCTTGCCGGTCTCGCCATCGCCATAATCATCGGTATCATCATCATCGCCATCGCCGGAAGGATCAACGACGGAAAGAAGGACAATCTCGACAGGGTCATCTGGTTCATCCTCGTCATCCTGTTCGCCCTCGGAGTTCTCGCCAACCTTTTCGCTCTCGTCTCAGCGATTATCGGTATCGGAAACTTCAGCCTCGTCTATCTGGCCAACATGCTGATCACCATCGCCAACCTCATCATCTGCATCTTCATGGTCTGCCTTCTCTTCAACAAGGATGTGAAGGAAGGCATGAACATGTGAGTTCGGTCGATCTGAGTTGACATGCCAAACCTTTTCCCAAACCCCTTCCTCTGTTCTTCGCATGTGCTTTTGGGGCTTTTCCCGTTTGTTATATAATCGAGGATAATGATTCTCGTCCCGTGGCAGACATCATCGAGGACACGTCCAGACAGATTGCCGACATGACCATACGCGGCGCCGGGAAGATAGCCCGCGCAGGGGCATCGGCCATAGGTGAATTCGCGGGCTCTTATCGCGGGGGAAGTCTGGAGGATTTCCTCGCCGATCTGAAGTCTGCGGCAGACAGGATGATTTCTTCCAGGCCGACGGCGGTATCCCTGTGGAACGGGGTGCAATCGGCCGTGAGGGGCGCGGACGGAGCATCTTCTCTGGAGGAAGCCCGCGCGCTCGTGGAATCAAACGCCAGGAGATTCGTCGAATCGTCGTCGAAAGCGGTCCAGACCATCGCTTCTATAGGCGCTAAAAGGATACGCGAAGGAGATACCATTCTGACGCACTGCAACAGCAGCGCCGCTTTGGGGGTCATAAAAGAGGCGCACCGCCAAGGGAAGAGCATAAAGGTGTACGCCACCGAATCCCGCCCCTGGAGGCAGGGCATCCTGACCGTGACGGATCTGGCCGAATCGGGCATCGACGTCACGCTGGTGATAGACAGCGCCGTCCGCAGCGTCATGAAAAGGATCGACAAAGTCTTCGTCGGCGCCGACACGATAACGTCCGACGGAGTCCTGATCAACAAGATCGGAACCTCCCAGCTGGCTCTCGCCGCCGAAGAGAGGAGGGTGCCGTTCTATGTCTGCGCCGAGACGTACAAGTTCTCGCCGATGACGATATTCGGCGACATGGTCACCATAGAGGAGAGAGACATCTCCGAAGTGGTGAAGCCGGGCGAAGTGCCCGATCAGGTCAAAGTGTTCAATCCCGTGTTCGACAGCACGCCCGGGAAGTACATAGACGCAATAATCACGGAGGCCGGCATGATCTCCCCCGGATCGGTCTATGACGTCATGGTCAGGCAGCTGGGCGGATCGGTCTTCGCAAAGGAGTGAGGAAAATGGAAAGCTATTCTTATCTGCATCTCGGGGAGCCGGAAGACCCCAGCGAGTATGTCGTTTGCAAATACCGCGTGACGACGGACCTTACGATGGAGAAGGCCGCCGAAGCCATAGCGGCGGAGCAGTCCACAGGGACTTGGACCGGGATATCCACGCTGGACAGGGACATCTTCGATTCCCTCGGCGCGAGGGTCACTGGAATCGAGGGGGATATGATCACCGTCGAATATCCCGCCGAGGATTTCAGCATCGAAGTCGGCTCGGTCCCCCAGATACTCAGCGTCATCGCAGGGAACCTGTTCGGCCTGGGCGCCCTCAAAGGGGTCAGGCTGGAGGACGTTTCGTTCCCGAAAAGCATCACATCGCAGTTCAAAGGCCCGAAATTCGGCGCTGACGGGCTCAGAGAAATCCTTGGGCGCCCCGAGAAGCCTCTGGTCGGGACCATAGTCAAGCCGAAGATCGGGCTCTCCCCCGAAAAGACCGCCGAATACGTCTATGAGGCGGGATCCGGAGGGCTCACCAACTCCAAAGACGACGAGACCCTCGTCGACCAGCCTTTCTGCCCCATAGACGAGAGGACGGTGGCGGTCGCCGAAGCGTTGGACACTCTCGAAGAGGAGGGCCACCTGATGGTCCACGCCATCAACGTCAGCACCCGCGGCGACAGGATCGTCGAGCTGGCGGAGCAGGTCCAGGAGTGGGGGGCCAAGCAGATTATGGTCGACGTCATCACCTGCGGTTTCGGCGCGGTCCAGGCTCTTGCCGAAGATCCCTCCATCAAAGTCCCGATCCATGTGCACAGGACTATGCACGGGGCTTTCACCAAAGATCCCCTCCACGGGATCGCCATGCTTCCGATCACAAAACTTGTCCGTATGTGCGGAGGCGACGCCCTGCACATAGGCACCCTCGGCGCCGGCAAGATGTCAGCGGGAGCCCACGACGGCGGGAATCTCGCCGCATGCCTGGGTGACGATGTGCCCTACAAGACCGTCATGCCGGTGTGCTCCGGGGGGGTGCATCCGGGAATCGTATCCGACATCACCGGCCGCGCCGGGATGAACGTCCAGATACAGGCGGGAGGCGGGGTCGCAGGCCACCCGGACGGAGTCGTCGGCGGGGCCAAAGCCATGAGCCAGGCCGTGGACGCCGCTTTCCTAGGCATACCCGCGGAGGAGTACGCGAAAGACCATGAGGAGCTTGCCAAAGCCCTTGCGATGTGGGGATCGAAATGAAGCTCATCGCAAGGACCTATGACGTGGACTCGTCCGAGCCGACGGTCCTCATCCACGATGCCGACTGCGCCGACATAGGCGTGCAGGAAGGGGACCGCGTGAACCTTGCCGGGCCCAAGCCGATGATCGTTCTCGTATCGCATTCGGATACGGTGATCGAGAAAGGGACTCTGGCCATGTCGGAGTCCGTGGCCCTCAAATGCGGCATCCATGACGGGGACGTCATCAACGTCACATACGCCTCCAAGCCGGATTCAGTCCGCTCTATAAGGAAGAAGATGGACGGCGAGAAGCTCAGCAAGGAGGAGATCAGGTCGATCGTGGAGGACATCCTCGAGAACAGGCTGTCCAAGATTGAGATCTCGGCATGGCTGACTTCCCTATACATCAACGGCATGGACATCTCCGAGATAGCCGATTTCACGGTGGCGATGGCGGAGACCGGCGACATGATAAAGTTCGACAGCGCCCCCGTGTTCGATTTCCACAGCCTCGGAGGGGTTCCCGGGAACAAGATCACACCCATTGTCGTGTCCATAGTCGCCGCGGCCGGGATCATGATACCCAAGACCTCCTCGCGCGCCATCAGCAGCGCCTGCGGGACCTCGGATTTCGTGGAGACGTTCTGCAACGTGGAGATAGACGCCGAGTCCCTGAAAGAGATAACGCAGGAGGTCGGAGGGGTATTCTCCTGGGGAGGATCTATGAACCTCGCCCCGGTGGACGATCTGGTCATCAAAGTGGAGCACCCGCTGGGCATCAACCCCCGCGCGCAGATGCTCGCCTCGATCATGAGCAAGAAGCTCGCCATAGGCGCGACGCACCTGGTGGTCGACATACCCACCGGAGCCGGCACCAAAGTCCCGACCCTCGAGGACGCCAAAAGGTACGCGAAAGACCTGATGGAGCTGGGCGAGAGGATCGGGATGCATGTGGAATGCGCAATAACGTACGCCGACCAGCCGGTGGGCTACGCCGTAGGGCCGAACCTGGAGGCCAGGGAATGCATAAGCATCCTCGAGGGCAACACCCATCCCGCTGCCGTCATAGAGAAGGCCTGCGACTGCGCGGGGATCATCCTGGAGGTCGCCGGCATACCCAACGGGTCGGCGAAGGCGAAGGAGATCCTGAATTCCGGCGAGGCATACCGCAAGTTCATGGAGATCGTAGTGGCCCAGGGCGGCCGCCCGGATCTGAAATCCGAGGACCTCAAGCCCGGGAAGTTCAGCTACGAGCTCCGCTCCCCCAAATCAGGATATGTCCACGCGATAAAGAACAAGGACATCGTGGCCATCGCCAAGGCCGCCGGGGCCCCGTCGGACAAGGGCGCAGGCCTGCTCTTCGCCAAGAAGAAGGGCCAGAGGGTCGAGGAAGGCGAGGTCCTCCTCACAATCTACGCCGACAACGAGGCCAAGCTCAAGCGCGCGAAGGAGACCGCCATGAAATACCAGCCGATGGACATCGAGGGGATGCTCATAAAGAGGGTATCGCCTCTGACCGCGAGATGAGCGGGAAGAAGCTCTATTTCACCGTGGATGCGGACCGGGACGCCAACATCCCGGTGCCGGGGCGCATCGGGGCCGGCTCTCTGGACAGGGGCCAAGGGACGGCGCCCCGTTTCTCATCCTCGGAGAGAGGCCTCAGGACGATCCTGGAGATCCTCGACGGCATAGGCATGAAAGCAACCTTCTTCGTCGAGGGCCGCACCGCCGAGGAGACCGACTGCTCATGCCTGTCCGGGCACTGCATCGGGTTCCACGGCTACGACCACGAGGATCTGACCGGGGCCGGGCCGGGGATCCGGCTTTCCGGGGAAGACATCGAAGCCATTCTTTCGGAGGGATGCCGGGCCGTTTCCGACCGCGTTTCCCGCCCTTCCTGCTTCAGAGCCCCTTATATGGCCCTTCCGGAGAGCGCTCTGCCGGTCCTGGGAAAGCTCGGCATATCCGCCGACTCGTCGGAATACGCTTATGCGGGGTGCGCTCCGCATGCCGTAGCCTGCGGCATCACCGAGTATCCTGTCCCGAAATCCCGCGACGGATCCGGCAAGACCATAGCCGCATATCTGTGGCCGATGCACGAAGGCAGGCGCCCGCCCGGGGATTACATCCGCATGGCGGAAGAATCCGGCGGCTACATGATGCTGGCCGACCATACCTGGCATATGTGCGAGCGCAGGGAAGGCGGCCTGATGGACGCGGAATCGGAGCGCAGAGAAGCCCGGAATGTCAGGGAAGTCCTCGAAGGAATCCTGGATTTGGGGTTCTCGCCCGAGGTCCTGGTCCGCCGATCGGATCTTCGAGGAGTCCAGGAGATTCATCTTCATCCTGTAATAGCGGGGCGACATGTCGAGGAAATGCTCGTGGGGGTTGGAGAACCTCTGCTCCTCGGGCCAGATCTCGTTTTCCAGCTGGTCCCGCAGATAAGCCCTGATCTCTTCTATCCCTTTCTTTTTCCCGACGATCCTTCCGTTCTCGATGACCTTCTCATGCATATTCCTGGCCGTCACATCCCCGAACTCCATGTTCTTCCAGGGGCGTTTCGGATCCACGAAACCGTATCCTTCGGAGATGTCTGCTTTTTCCCCGTGGACGGCGAGGAGGTCCGCGACCGCGTGGCCGTCGTCGGAGTAGATCCTGTAGACGTCTTTCCAGCCGGGATTCGTTATCTTCTCGACGCTTTCGGATATCTTTATCCTGGGGACGAAATCACCGTCCTCCTCCGCGGCCGCTATCTTGTACACCCCGCCGAATACGGGGTCGCTTTTCGCCGTGATCAGGCGTTCGCCCACGCCGAATCCGTCGATAGCACCGCCCTGGTCCAGAAGTGAGCTTATCGTGTATTCGTCCAGGCTGTTCGATACGATTATTTTGCAGTCTTGGAGCCCGGACGCGTCCAGCATGCCCCTGGCTTTTTTGGACAGATATGCGAGGTCGCCGGAGTCGAAGCGTATGCCTTTCAGCCTCTTCCCCATGGGTCCGAGGATCTCTTTCGCGCAGCGGATGGCGTTGGGGACTCCGGAATGCAGCGCATCATAGGTGTCCACCAGCAGCACGGTGCTGTCCGGGTAGGTTTCCGCGTATTTCCTGAACGCTTCGAACTCGTCCCCGTAGCTCATCACCCAGCTGTGGGCCATGGTCCCGCTCACCGGTATCCCGAACTCCTTGCCGGCCAGGACGGTGGCCGTTCCAGCCGCCCCGCCGATGTATGCCGCGCGGGCACCGTAGACGGCCGCGTCCATGTTGTGGGCTCTGCGGGCGCCGAAGTCCGAGACGGATCTCCCTTTTGCGGCGCGGACTATCCTGGATGTTTTCGTCGCGATCAGCGATTGGTGGTTTATCTGCGCCAGAAGAGCTGTCTCGATGAGCTGCGCATCGATGATCGGGGCCACGACGGTGACCAGCGGCTCGTTGGGGTATACCACGGAGCCCTCCGGGAATGCGTAGACATCGCCGCGGAAACGGAATCCTGAGAGCATCTCCAGGAATTCCTCGCCGAACATCCCGAGGGATCTGAAATAATCGACGTCGGAATCGTCGAAATGGAGGTCAGCGATCATCTCAGCGGCCTGCTCCAGACCGGCGAACACGGCGAACCCTCCGTTGTCGGGGTTCCTGCGGTAGAAAACGTCGAAAACGGCTTTCCTGTCCCCGTCCCCCTCTTCGAAATATCCGTTCGCCATCGTCATCTCGTATAGGTCCATCACCATGCTGAGATTGCGCTTGTCGCATTGGGTCATGCTCTGTCCTCGCCCTTCCATCGCTGTCCTTCTATTAATTGTGGGCTCCCGCTCGAAGTTCTGATAGTTAATATAAAGAAAGGGAATCCATTATCGCATCAAAGGTGAACATATGACTTCCAGGCTCATTCTGGGGAAGGACGTTTCCGAGGAGATCTATGCGGAGCTCAGGCAGAGGATAGGCGCTCTCAAAGCCAAGGGGACCGTCCCGGGCCTCGCGGTGGTCCTCGTCGGCGACGATCCCGCTTCGCAGGTCTACGTACGCAAGAAAGGGGAGATGTGCGAATCTCTGGGCATGCACTCGCTTACCGTGACCATGCCCGCGGAGACCACCCAGGAGCAGCTCATGGAAAAGATCTCGGAGCTCAATGCGGACCCGTCCGTGCACGGTTTCCTGGTGCAGCTCCCTCTGCCGAAGCATCTCGACGAGAAGCAGGTCATAAACGCGATACTCCCGTCCAAGGACGTGGACTGCTTCCATCCGGAGAACGTCGGCCGCATGCTCATCGGCGAGCCTTCGTTCCTTCCCGCTACTCCCGCCGGGATCCAGCAGATGCTGATCAGGTCCGGCGTGGAGACCAAAGGCAAGCACGTGGTCGTTGTCGGCCGCAGCAACATAGTCGGGAAGCCCATGGCCGCCATGATGGTCCAGAAAGGGCTGGGCGCCGATTCGACCGTCACCGTGGTCCACTCGCGCACCGAGAATCTCGCCGGCATCACAAGGCAGGCTGACATACTCATAGTGGCCATCGGAAAGCCCCGCTTCATCACCGCGGACATGGTCAAGGAAGGCGCCGCGGTCATAGACGTCGGCACGAACAGGGTAGACGACCCGTCCCGCCCCAGCGGCACCAGGCTCGTCGGCGACGTGGATTTCGATGCCGTCAAAGACAAAGCTTCGGCGATAACCCCCGTCCCGGGAGGCGTCGGGCCCATGACCATCTGCATGCTTATGGCGAACGCCGTCAGGGCCGCCGAGCTCAGCGCGGAGGGCAAGAGATGATAAGGGAATGCGAGGAGCACGGCTATTTCCGCGGGGAGATGTGCCCCCGCTGCGGTAGCGAAGGCAAATTCCTCATGTCAGATTACGAGGTGGAGAAGCTCGGAAGGTCCATGGCAGGCATTCTGAGGCACAGGAAGAACGATCCCGACATGGATTCCCAGGGGTTCGTGTCCGTCCGCGAAGTCCTCAACATCATAAAGGCCCGCAACGGACGCATGGACTGGCTCAGGACGAGGCATATCGAGGCCCTCGCCGAGACCGATCCCAAGGGCAGATACCTCATTTCCGGAGGCAAGATCAAGGCCACCTACGGCCACACCGTCCCGCTGGACATCAAGCTCGACTGCGAGAACATACCCGAGTTCCTTTTCTATCCCGCGACCCCCGAGGAAGCCGGATTCCTGAAGGAATCGGGGATCTATCCGTCTGACAGAGCCATGGTTCACCTGTCCCTCACATACAGGGATGCGTTCAAGGCCGGTGCCGTCCGCGTGGACGATCCGGTGATCCTGGAGATCGACGCAGACAGGTGCATGGACATGGGATACGATATCGGAAAGGCCGCCCGTACTGTATTCCTCTGCAAACATGTTCCGCCGGAAGCCATCTCGGTGGCCGATCCGGAAGACTATGACGATCCGGAGGATTCCGGCTCGGAGGAATCAGAATGACATATGTATTGAAGCCCGGAGAAGTCCGCGAGAAATACGGCCCTATGTTCTGCAAAGGGCTTTACACCCTTGTCGACGAGGAGAACGGCGTCGCCCAGATCATAGAGCACTGCACCTCGAAAGGGCCTGCGGAATGGGACGCGGCCAACAGAAGACGCACCAAAGGCGTCGTGAGAAGCATCAGGCTGGACACCAGCACCCTGGTGATGGACGCCGAGATAGGCGAGAAGGAAATCAATTTCGGCCCTGCCGCCGCGGATACCGGAGGCCAGGGGATAAAAGCTCTCAGAGTGGAAGGCGACGAGGTCCGCACCACATGGTACGGCATCGCCGGGGCTTCGGTCGGGATCGGCGCATGCCTTCCCCAGGCGTCCGGGGTCATACGCACCGAATATCCGGACGATTTCAGGATGGGAGGGGCCCACCGCGCCCATGTGGACATCATCACCGAGAAATACGTCCGCGTGATCATCGGAGTCGACGACACCGACACCAAAGAGAAAGGGGCCTCCTGGGTCTCCTCCATGAAGCTCGGTGTCCAGTGCCCCGTAGGCATATTCCTGGAGCACAAGATCATCCAGCTCAACCCCAAGGCGCCCAACAAGACCACCAACTGCTGCTCCACCGCGGTATCCTTCGCCGTCAAGGAGAAGGACATACCCGCGCTCATCGAGTTCGCCGCCGATTTCATCAGGAAGGAGACCTACTCCGACGACACCGTGATCACCGTTTTCAAAGGCCTGAAAGTCCCCGACAAGCTCAGGGAATTCGGATGGAGCTGCAAATCCGTGCTCTATACCCAGGACGATGCCATCCGCGCCGCCGAGGAGAGCGGGGTGCAGATCATCAGCATCACCGGGATGAAAGGCGTCATCGGCGCCGTGGCGGCCATAGGCTGCTTCGACATCGGGGAATCGGCCGCCGGCCTCCCCGAGGACTACGAGTGATCTCATGGAGTTTCCGCATCCGATCTCCGACATCGCTTATTCGACCTATCAGTCCCGCATCGAGAAGGAAGTAAAATCCCACGAGATACCCCGCCACATAGCCGTCATAATGGACGGAAACCGCAGGTACGCCAGGGAGGTCCTCAAGACCGATGACACCAACAAGGGGCACGAGAAAGGGAAGGAGAAGCTCAGGGAGGTCCTCGACTGGTGCATCGATCTCGACGTGAAGTATCTCACGGCCTACGCCTTCTCCATGGAGAACTTCAGCCGCGACGACACCGAAGTCAGCTATCTGATGGAGATACTCACCGCCGCCCTCAGGGAGTTCGCCGACGATGCCCGCGTCCACAAGTACAAGGTGGCCATCCGCGTCATAGGCGACACCGACCTCCTCCCGGATTATGTCAGGGATGCGATCGATTACGCGTACGAGAAGACCAAGGGATACTCCGACTACCATCTCAACCTGGCCATCGCCTACGGGGGTCGCCAGGACATCACCGCCGCGATGCGGTGCATAGCCCAGAAGGTATTGGACGGGGAGCTCAGGGTCGAGGACATAGACGAGAGCGTGATCAGCGGATGCGTATCCACTTCCGGCCTTCCGGATCCGGATCTGGTCCTCAGGACCTCCGGCGAGATACGCATCTCCAATTTCCTCCTGTGGCAGATGGCCTATTCCGAGCTGTATTTCACCGACATATACTGGCCCGGATTCAGGTACATCGACCTTCTGAGGGCCATCAGGACCTATCAGCAGCGCCAGAGACGCTTCGGGAACTGAGCATGCGCTGCGACATAATCTTTCTGCACGCCCCCAGCGTCTACGATTTCCGCAGGAAGCCGATATTCTACGGCCCGGTGAGCGATGTAATCCCTTCCTCCCCGGTGTTCGAGATGTACCCGGTGGGGTTCATGACGATCTCCTCGCATCTGGAGGCGGCCGGGTTCAGGACCCGCATATGCAACATCGCCGTGCAGATGCTGGCCAGCGACAGATTCGACGCGGAGAAGAAGATCAAAGGTCTGGATGCGGCGGTTTTCGCCATAGATCTGCACTGGATGCCCCACGCCCACGGCGCCATAGAGCTGGCGAAGATCGTGAAGAAATACCATCCGGATTCCAAGGTGGAGTTCGGAGGGTTCACATCCTCATATTTCCACGAGGAGCTCATCCTCCGCCCGGAGATCGACCTGATCATGCGCGGGGATACCACCGAAGCCCCCACCGTGAAGCTCATGGAAGCCCTGTCCAAAGGGGCCGAGGATCTGTCGCAGATCCCGAATCTCACCTGGAAGGACAGGGACGGGAAGGTCCACGTCAACGGCATAACCCATTCGCTGGAGTCCCTGGATGAAGTGATCTTCGACTACGGGACGATGATAAAGTGCACCATGCGCAACATGGACATCAAAGGCGCCCTGCCTTGGTTCGGGTGGGATAAGGTCCCGCTGACCTCGGTGTTCACCGTCAGGGGCTGCTCCATCAACTGCGCCGAATGCGGCGGATCCCATTTCGCCAACGGGAAGGTCGTCTGCAGGAAGGCCCCGGCGTTCAGGAGCCCGGAGAGATTGGCGGACGACATGGAGATGATCCAGTCCTACTTCGATGCGCCGGTGTTCATAGTCGGCGACCTCAGGCAGAAAGGCATGGATTATGCCGACCGCTTCCTGGAGGAGTGCCGCTCGAGGAAGATAAAGAACCATGTCGTGGTGGAGCTCTTCGGAGGGGCCGCGCCGGAGTACTTCAGGAAGCTGGACAAGTCCTTCGAAGGCGGATGGTCGATAGAGTTCTCCCCGGATTCGCACGACGAGAAGGTCAGGTTCGCCCTGGGCAAAGGCTATACCAATGAGGCCATCGAGAAGACCGTGGCGGCGTCGTTCAGGAACGGATGCAGCAGGTTCGATCTGTTCTACATGAACGGGCTGCCGTTCCAGGACAGGGAATCCGCGTTGGACAGCGCCAGGGCCGCGGAGCGCCTCTGGAGCCTGGTGAACAAAGACGACAGGCTGTTCATATACAACGCGCCCTTCGCGCCGTTCGTCGATCCCGGCAGCCGCGCCTTCGAAGAGCCCGAGAAATGGGGATACAGGCTCCGCGCCCGCACGCTGGAAGACCACCGGAAGCTTCTGGACAGCCCTTCGTGGAAGCATGTGCTTTCCTACGAGACCGAATGGATGACCAGGGACGACGTCGCCGAGATATCCTACGACGCGGCGGTAATCCTTGCGGAAGCCGAGCGCAATGCCGGGCGCATCGGGGACCGGGAGTTCCGGCAGAGGCGCGAGAGGACGGAGTTCGCGAGGGAATTGATGCACAAGGTCGACGGGATACTCGGGATCCCCGACGCGGAAGAGCGGGAAGCCCGCCTCTGGGAGACCAAAGACGAAGGCATCCGCATGATGAATTCCACGATCAACAACAAGAAGGACCTGGATTGGGAGACGGGCTCCATATGGAGCAACGCCCCCCGCATAGGGTTTTCGATCCTGAGATCGATGCTCAGGCGCCGATCGCTTCCTGCCCATCTCGCGCGATTTCGCCGCGGTGCAGTCCACCGCCGATATGATCGCGGAGCGGAGGCCCAGGTCCTCGAGGGTTCTGACCCCTTCTATGGTGGTCCCGGCCGGGGAGCACACCTCATCTTTGAGCTGGTCCGGGTGCTTCCCAGTTTCCAGCACCATTTTCGCCGCCCCGAGCATCGATTGGGCGGCCAGTTTTATGGAATCCGCCCTGGAGAGGCCGTTGAGGACCCCCGCGTCGGCCATGGCGTCGATCACCATGTACATGAAGGCGGGAGAGCTCCCGGCGACGGCCGTGATCGCGTCCATCTCGGATTCCGGGACCTCCACGGCGAGCCCCACGGCGGAAAGCATCCCATGGACGCGCTTTTTCTCTTCTTCATCCATAGATCCGTCGCAGACGTACCCCATGGCGCCTTCGAGCACCATGCAGCAGTGGTTGGGCATGACCCTCACGGCCTTCGAGCGGGGGGCGTACTCTTTCAGCCGCCCCATCGAGAGCCCGGCGACGATGCTTATCAGGATCTTGCCGTCCACCGAGGGGTTCTCCCCGAAAACTTCGGCCACGTTCTTCGGTTTCACGGCCAGCACGATGATGTCCGCTTTCTCCGACATCTCAGCCGCCGTCTCGTACATGCTTATCCCGTAGGTCTCCCACATGCGTATGCGGGTCCCTTCGGACGGGGCGCAGGCGACGATCTCGTCTCTTCCGAACACGTTCTCAGAGATCAGGCCGCCGATGAGCGCCTCTGCCATTTTTCCTGCGCCGATGAATCCTATTGTCATACGGCGGTATTCTGCGTCAAAAGATAAATATGGGATGGGAGGGCGCATAAGGCGGGTCCGCATCCGGCATCAATGCTATTGGCGTTTTCTTGTTGCCGGTTATATTTAAACATGTACGTTTTTCGACTTCAATCATTCTTATATATTTGGTTCTGTGGAACCTTTATGTACTAACAATTCATCGCCAAGACACAATGTCACTAATTGTGTACTACATGCCATTGGCAATCGTGTGCGTTCTCGCGCTCGGTTTCGCCCCCTTGGCATGGTGGGCATCAAGGTTCATACGCCCAACTCATCCCACTCAGTGGATGGAATCCACCTACGAGTGCGGGTCCGAGCCAATTGGTGAAGCGCACGTCCAGTTCAGGTTCCAGTATTATGCTTTCGCGCTGATTTTCGTGGTATTCGATCTGGTTGCGACATTCCTCATGATATGGGCAATCGCCTTCGGAGGTCTCTCCATGACGTCCCAGATCATGATGCTCGTGTTCTTCGCCATACTCATTTTAGGAGTGGCTTACGCTCTGAAAAAGGAGGAAACTGTATGGATATGAGCCTTTACCCTCATGCTGTAGCAATGAGTGCTGACGAGTTTATGTCGTGGTCCGACGCCATGATCAATAATCTCCTCAGCTCAGGGACAAAAAGGACCATAGACGAGCTGACGGGCCCCATCTGGACATGGGCGATGAAGAACTCCATGCACCCTCTGCACTGGGGTCTCGCATGCTGTGCCCTGGAGATGGCCGCGGCTTCCGCACCCAGGTATGATGCCGAGCGTCTCGGAATGATCTACCGTTCCTCGCCCAGGCAGACCGACATCCTTCTGGTCAACGGATGGATCTCGAAGAAGATCAGGCCTGACCTCAGGCGTCTGTACGAGCAGATCCCCAACCCCAAATGGGTCGTGGCGATGGGCGAATGCGCCATCTCCGGAGGCCCGTGGTACGATTCATACAACACCGTCCAGGGACTCGACCAGATCGTCCCCGTGGATGTCTACATCCCCGGATGCCCGATCCGTCCCGACGCGATGATCGACGGCTTCATGCTGCTTCAGAAGAAGATCGAGAGCTACTTCAGAAGAGGCGCATTCATGGAGGACTGAGCATGGACGAAGTCATCCAGAAACCCTCCGTCGAAGAGATCGCCAAAGCTTTCGCCAAAAAGTTCCCCTATGTGGAAGTCACCAAGACCGCCACGAGAAGGGTCCACGCCAAGGTCCCCAGGGAGCACATCTTCGAGGTCTGCAAGTACGTCCACGACATACTCACATTCGAGCACTGCTCGATCGTGATGGGCATCGACTACGTCGACCACATGTCCACGGTGTACATCCTGACCAACTACTACACGGGAACCTGCATCGAATTGACCGCCGACATACCCGCGGACGACCTCCACATCGATTCCGTCACCCCCATATGGGAAGGCGCGAACTGGCATGAGAGGGAGACCTGGGAGCTTTTCGGCATCGTGTTCGACAACCACCCCAAGCTCGAGAGGCTTCTCACGCCCAAGACCTACGAGTTCTTCCCGTTCAGGAAATCCTATAAGCTCAGGGGGTCCGAGTGAAAATGACAGATTCTATCGTGCCCGTATTGGAGGCCGAAGACAACATCAAAAGGATGGAAACCGACAAGATGTGGGTCATCATGGGTCCTCAGCACCCGTTCTCCCACGGTCTCTGGACTCTCAAGGTCCAGATCGACGGAGAGATAGTCGTCGACGCCGAGCCTATCGTCGGATACCTTCACCGCGGCTGGGAGAAAGAGACCGAGAGCAGGACCTATCCCAAGATAGTCCCCATGGCCGACCGTCTCTGCTACGCCGCTTCGATGACCTATTCCCATCTTTATTGCATGACCGTCGAGAAAGCCCTCGGGATCGACATCCCGGAGAAAGCGAAATACATCAGGATCGTCGCCGACGAATGCAACCGCATCAACTCGCACCTGATGTGGCTCGCCGCGGTCGGAACCGACCTCGGAAGCCTCACCGTGTTCCTCTGGTGCATGAGGGAGAGGGAATTCTTCCTGGACCTCAACGTCAAGCTCTGCGGAGCCAGGATGACCACCAACTACCCCCGTATCGGAGGGGTCAGGAACGACACCACCGAGCTTTTCGACAGGGACATCATAAAAACCGTCGAAAGGTTC
>JAEEJP010000048.1 GCA_016281925.1 Methanomassiliicoccaceae archaeon | reverse complement strand
GTGCGGCGACCTCCCTGATCGCCCCCCGAGCCGCACGCGGCGGCCTTCCGGTCTTCCGCGCTGCCGCTCCCGGGATCGTCTCCGGTCGGGGGGATCTCGCGGCTTTCGGTTTCGCCGCAGACGGAGCATGTGCGGGTCTCGAGGCCGCTCTCCGTCGATGTGGGCTGCTTGGTAACCTTCCAGTCCGACCAGGAATGCTCATGCGCGATCGGGACGGCTTTGTACACGGGGGTGACATCCATATCGGAGGTGACATTGGAAAGATCGGCGCTCCATCCGTCGAATTCGTACCTGAACTCGGATGTCGGCGCTTTGTACGGCGGTTCCCCTTTGTATGTCGATGCGGAACCGCTGACAACGGTCTCCGCATACAGGACGGTGGTTTTCGTTTCGTCCCAATAGCGAACCATGAACGTCCCGAGATCGATGAAATTGGCCGTGAAAGTCGTGTCGCGGACGATCGGAACGGTGGTGTCTCCCCATCCCGAGAACGTCTTCCCCTTGGGGGCCTGAGGCTCGGGCACCTTGGTCATGTCGGGGGTATCCCCGTATTTCAGCGCCTGCGTAGCCACGACAGAGCCGTCAGGAAGGGCGAAAGTTACGACGGGATGGTTGGAGATGCAGACGACCCCGTCCCTGTCCGGGTTCGGAAGGTCTCCGCCCATATCTATGATGTATTCGCTGCTGTAAGGGTCGGGAGTGGAGATCAGGTAGATGCACATGGCATACTTGTACACGGCAGGGTCGTAGAAGCCCAGAGTCCAATCGTTGTAGCTCCAGTCGCCTTCGACCCAAGTCCACTGGCTCCAGTAATGCCAGACGTTGTCGCTCCCTTCCTCGAGCACGTCTCCGAGCCCGAACATGGTCTTGATCCATCCCTGGATATTGTTCCCGTTCTTGTCTTCGTTGTAGCTGAGCTCCACGTCGAACCCGTTGGATTTGATGGCGTCGTCCAGGACCTGGGCCATGGTGGATCCGGTGCCCTTGAGCCAGAACCCTTCGCTTCTGACTTCGGAGGTGAAAGCCTCGAGGACTTCGGGCACATCCTCAAGGAATCCGTTCGCGAACCTGAAGAAGATGTATCCCTCAGATTCGGGCCTGAAATCGGGAGCGACATAATCCTGGGACCCGTCCTTGTTCACGCGCTCGCACATATGCAGGCAGTAGGATGTCCCGGAAATCATCCCGTCGGACCTGTCCAAGGCCGCATGCTTCCATCCGGAAGTGCCCAATGGGAGCCACTGGTGGACCCTCCAATATCTGTCGCTGTCCGGCTCCAGACCGTCGACCGACCTGACCGCAGAGCCGTTGCTGACCATGGCAATCGTTTTGCCCTGATCGGCCGCGGCCGCATCTATGGCCTCTTTGACCGTGGACACACCGCCGACGACGGACATATCGTATCCGCCGCTGGCGTTCTCGATGTAGACCCTTATGTCGTCGTATGTGGCCGCATTGCTGTCATCCGACATCGCGAATGCCGGAGCGATAATCGCGGCCAAAGCGACGGCAAAGAGAACGAATTTCCCGTAACGCATCCTATCACCCAACGCACGCTTGGACGGGATGCCGTTTCAGGCCTCCCGACTTTGCTGGATGGACTGGGCTCTCATTCATTAAGCTGTATCATCCATCCAATTTTATACTGAGACGGATAGGATTAGGCTTATAAAAGTTTCTTCGGCATTTGAAGCAGCCAAAACACGCCATGGCCAGAATGCGCTGGACACAGATGGAAAAGGGAGGGGATGTCCCTCGCCTAAAAAGGTTGGATTCACAGGGAATCTACGTAATCCAGGAACTTCTCCAGACAGAATACGAGCCATCTCTGGTCGCCGCTCATGCCGTCTGTGCAATGAGGGATGAACTCGGGCCTTACAGGGCCGCCCCATCCTTTCAGCCATTCCGCAGTCGGCCTCGGCATTGGGGTCTTCTGAGGCATCTCGAATTCCGGGAAAATGTCGGCGAACACCTGTCTCACGATGTATTTGGTGTCGCCGTTTCTTATCCTCTCCAGATCCAGCGGAACATCGAGCCTTGTCTTGGAGAAAGGCCCCGCAAACTCGACCCCAGCCGTCTTGCATGCGTTGAGATATGGTGACAGCGACTCCCTCCTGAATACATCGTTGGTGAACGCATACGAATCCGCATGTCCGTCCTTGCAATGTCTCCTATAAGGCTCCAGGACCATCTCCGGGTCTTGTACGGCATGACTTGCGTGTACCTATCCACATATTCGCCGAAAAGCCAGTCCTTCTTCAGAAGACCGTCCATGCCACCATAGATGATGTCAGCATTCTCTCCGAATATAAGCTTGGAAAAGCCGTCTTCCCTGCACTCCAGTCCGGCTTTGTAAATCTGGCATTCTATTGAGTGGATAGGTGCCCCTTTCGATGCGAAAAAAATTGGCAGCTCATCCAGGACGTCCTCCCAGTAGATCTCGACTACCTTATGCTTGAGATCGAACTTTTTAGCTATGACCGCTGCCGCCGGCATCTCGTCCGTGACCTGAACGCCAGGGACAACGCATTTGAAAGTGTAAGCGGTGGAACCTTCCGGCATCATGCTCGCGAGAATCGCGGAATCTATGCCCCAGACATAGCCAGCGCGGCGTTGCCATCCGCAGTGACCTCGTCCACGACCTTTTTCAGTGCATCATACAGGCTCTTGGAATCGACCACGCTATACCTTGAATATCCCATCGGCGTAACTGGTTCTGGTGCGGCCATCGAACTGGATGCTGTCTTCAGTCACCGCCCTATACATCAGATAAGAGCTCATGCAGAATAATTGTCAGTTACCATTGCAATCCCTTACTACACCCAGCGTCTTGGAGATTATAGTCGAAGAAACGCCCTTGGTGTACGGGAAGTAGACGATTCTTATTCCGTTCTCGCTGAATTCCTTCTCGTAATCGTGCCACTTTTCCGTCCCGTACCAGTCGTCCCCG
>JAEEJP010000047.1 GCA_016281925.1 Methanomassiliicoccaceae archaeon | reverse complement strand
CCTTGTCCGAAAAGCCCAGGAACAGCGTCATCCCGGCGCATTCTATGTATCCGTCGTAATGGCAGGTCACCCCTACGATCCTGCCGTTCTCCCTCAGGGATATGAAACATCTCGTTCCCATGCGTGGGGATCGGGGCGGCGACGGCTTAACGGCATCGCGTGCGCGCACGGGCGTTCATGGGATGAAGTAGCTGAAGCGAAGGTCCATGAGGTCGTCCGGGCCAAGGGCGTCATCGGGTTCAGGGCCCAGGTCGACGTTCGTCATGGCTTCGATCTCGTCTGCCGATTCCTTGTATGCGCCGGCTGCCTTCACGGCCTTGGCCGCTGCCGCTTTGAGTTCCTCGAACTCTTCGTCGGAAACCGCCCCGGTGAGAGTCATCGCGTTCATGCTGTTGACGGCGATGGCGACCAGGTCTGTGCTTTCCGGATCGTAGGGGTACAGGGCAAGCATTGCAGCGAAGGCCCTCCTTCCCGCCACCGGCCCGCGGCCTGAGACGGTGCCGACGGAGTCTATCGTCGAGACCAGGCGGGCCACGGTCTCGTCGTCCTCGGAAATGGACATCTCCGCTATCCCTCTTCTGAGGTCGACGACGGCGGTGACGGCCGGGTTGCGGAAACGCTCATCCGAGAACAATTCCGAGATGGGTTCCAGTAGGCCGATCGAAGATTCCGGTCCGATGCGGAGATAAGAAAAGCGGGCCGCGGCCTCCGCCATGGAGCATAGCATGCGGCATTCCTCGCTGGAAGCCGACCCCTTCTTGCTAAGGAAGTCCAGATAGGAGCCGATTATACTTTTCATGGCTTCGTAGGCCCTCTCCGGATCGTCGGATGACGACAAGGCGAGTATCTCCGAGAGCCTAAGGTCCCATACAAGCCATTCTGGAATGTCCGCCCGCTTGCTCAGAGCCTCGACCTTATCGATCCTCTCGGATATTATCTCGAACGATTCTTCGGAAAGCATGCCTGCGCATTCGGACAGCAGCCTGACGAGGATGCAGCGCCCGTCGTAATCGGCGGAAGCGCCTCCTCTCATATACGCCGAGACGACGGCGGACTCCTCAGGCATGGACATCGAGGTCTGTTGTAGGCACTTCTCCGCATCCGCGGCCTTGCCGCAGCGATACGCCTCCAGCGTGGCGGAGAGAAGCGCTTCCGCCCGTATGCCCGGGTCCGTCTCGGATTCGGTCTTCTTCAAGGCGACGATCAGGCCCTTGGAGGTCTGATAGGGCCGGGAGTCCCCTTCGAAACAGTATTCCGGCCCGAATCCGTCGTTGAAGACCCTGAGCCTGCTGGTCTTTCCGCAATCGGGGCAGCGCACAATCATGGGACGGCGCGGTCTGTCAGCCATCGCAGGCATCCCCGCAGGGTCCTCCCGGGCCTCCAGCTCCTTTCCGCAGTATCTGCATGGCAAGAGCTTCGAGTCGGAGAAGCGCGCGTTGCCGCGGAGCCCGTTCGCGACCGCCCATTCTTCCGCGGCGTATGTCGACTCCTTTTCAAGGAACTCCTTCCAAGCCTTTGAGGCTTTAGGGGAGCGGGAAATCTCCCTTAAGAAGCGCTCATGCCTCCTTTCGTCTTGCGCCCCGGCACCGATCCCCTTTGCGGAGCAGAACCTTTTCTCCGCATCCTCTAAGAACGGGGAGTCCTTCCTCCTGATCAGCAGCGAGCGTTTACTGGAACTGTCTGTGATGGTCAGCGAATCCAGGTTCAGGTATGCGTCCGATCTGCGGCTGGACGAGATCGCGCATGCTATCTTCCTGACTGTCGCGTCGTCTAGGCATCCCGGGGTTCTCAGCGATTCCTCCCATCTTTTGAGGCATTTGCGGATCGCTTCAGTCCTCTTCCGGCTGCGGCGGGAGGCGAATGCCGATCCCGAGTAGTCCGGGTTCGACAAGCCGGCGAACGTTATCCTCAGCGCCACCTTCCCATGGACGTATTCCACCGGCATCCTCCCGTATGCGTCCACCGGGGCTTCCGGGTTAGCTGCTGCTGCCGTGGTCCCAGGTATTACGAATCCGCTTGAGCCTGCAGAATCCCAGCCCATGGATTTCAAGACGTATCTCTCCAGGTCTGCGAAGGTGGATCCGGCCGGAATCCTCCCTTTCTTGACGGTCTGGCGGCCGTCGCCTTTGAGGGTGATGTCGAACAATTCGGAGGCCATCGGCAGGAAATGGCAGAACGGGTTATAGTTTCTGCGTGTCGAAGGCCTTCGGCTTCCCGGCGGCGGTCACCGTCATGACGCAGTCCACGAGCACCTTCATCCCTCTCAAGGGAAGATATCTCTCACCGCGCTTGACCTCGTAGACGATGTCCGCGGCCCCGCTGCGACGTGCCCTCGACCCGGATATGGATTTTCCAATTTCCTCGGCGCGCCTCATGGCTTCCTCCAAGGTGGCGCAGACCTCCTTGCCTTCCGGGGAGAACACTTCGAATCCGGACGAGGGAGAGTCGAGGTTCTCCGGAGAGACCACGATCTCCACGGATTCGGAAACCGTGGACGTTATCGCGCCTAGGGCGTTTCCGACGTCGGAATGCGGGTCTATGACCGTTTTCGTGCCGAACGCGTCGCCCGTCCATCTGACATAGGTGCCCGAGGGAGCCCCCATTCCTATTATGGGTATGCTCAGCCTGATGGAGCACCCGTAGCTGCTCGTCATCCCCAGCGCCGATTTGATTATCATGCCGGCCGCATAGGGGTCTAACGGCCTTTCTCCCATCTCGTCCGCCAGCAGGACCTTCATGAGCTCGGTGCAGAGCTTGGCCTTCACGTTCTCCCTGCACCCGGAGACGAACTCACCGATCGTCATTTTGCATTTGCGAGAAAGATACCGAGCCCCCATTATGGAGGCCTCCCTGGCGTATTCCAGGTAGGTGCCGTCCACGTGCAGCACGTCCGTGGGCGTGAACGCTATCCTCTGTATATACCCGCGGGCTTCCAGGCCCCTGACGTCTAGGGCCGACGGGTACGTCTCCATCTCCTCGGCGGCCTGGATGGCGCTTATCGGCTGGGCCGAGGCCATCTCCAGGAACAGTCTGCTTTCCGGCGACACGTAGATGCCGCTCGGAGGGAGCCCCACTGTGACGAACAGCTCCGAATCCAGGAACACCATGTCGTCGGGGTATTCGGGGTCTGGGGATGCGTCGGCAGGGAGGGACATCATCGAGTCTATCACGGAGGGCCATCTGGAAGCCGCTACGCACAGCGGTATGGCGCGTGTCGATTTCAGCACTATCTTCCCGCCGTTGACCATTATGCGGCTGTCGCCGCCGATGCCGGCGGTGGAGATCCTGGCGGCCAGTACGTGGGTCTTCCTCCCCGCGATGGTCATTCCTTCGGGGGCTAGGGCCGGCTTCCCGTTCCTGAGGATCCCGATGTCGGTGGTCGTGCCCCCCATGTCCATCACGACTGCGTCCTTGAGCCCAGTCATCCTCACCGCCCCTATCATGCTGGCGGTCGGGCCGGACATCACCGTCTCGATGGGCTTCTCCATGGCGACGCTCTCGCCCATCATGGTCCCGTCTCCGCGCACCATCATCAGCGGGGCGCATATCCCGAACTCCGCCATGACCTTCTTTACGGAGTCTATGAGGGACCTCATCACCGGGATAAGCCTCGCGTTCATCACGCAGGTGGACGTGCGGACGCCGAATCCCAGCTTGGAGGAGAGCTCATGGCCGCATACCGCAGGGACGTTCAGTATTTCGTCAGCCAGCTTTTTCAGCCGATTCTCGTGCTCCGGGTTGCGGACGGACATGAACGAGCTTATGGCGACCGCTCCCACTTTTCCGCGGACCGATTCCATGAACCTCTTCGCCTTCTGGATGTCCAGGTCCTGCTCCTCGCCGCCGTGGATGTTGTGTCCTCCGGAAATCGACACGTATTCGTCGGCGTCGGGCTTCTCGATCTCGGAACCGGCGCATATAAGCGCAACCCTGCATCCCTTCCCCTCTACGACGGAATTCGTGGCGAGCGTCGAGGACAGCGATACCACGCTGACGTGCGTCAGAAGCACGCGGTCCAGAAAGGACATCGCATTGCGGATCCCGATGCTGAGGTCCTCCGGGGTGGTGGGAGACTTGCTCTTGCGAAGGACCTCCTCCGACTTGAGGTCTATTATCACTATATCGGTGAACGTCCCGCCCGTGTCAATGCCGATCCCAAGGGTCATGGCAGCCTCCCTGTCCAGTTCTCCGATGGCCGTTCGTCGGAGCGGCCGGGTCTCATGCGAACAGCCAGTCTCGTATCTGCGTATTGATAGCCGGCTGGCTGTTTCATGATGAAGGAATGAGTCATGTCGATATAATCCATGTGCTGTCAGGCGGATATAAGAATCTATTATGGACAGATAATTGCCGATAACCCATGTAAGAGCAAGCAACGGGGTCAGACCGATTCGATGCAATGGGATGCGCCCGTCCGGCGGCTCAGAGACAGTCCTTATCCAGATGGCATAGACGCCGATTAGACGACTGCAGCCATACTATTGTTGGTCCGGCATGTGCAGTGCCGACGTTATAATAGTGACAATATCCCGTTTACAGCGTCACAGTGTCGTTACACAATTCGTTTAATGTCCTTGTTTAATCATCATATATAATTTTAACTACGTATACACATCAATTTATGTGTACCTGTCATCAAAAATGATTACATGTCAATAATTTTATAAGTGATTTAGTATCTTGCCGACCAACGGCTTCCTATCGGAGGTCAACGAGGTCATTTCATGGCAGACGCAGAAAGCAGTACCCAGGGCGGTACCTATGAGCTTCTCAGGACCATCGACTGGAAGCAGGGG
>JAEEJP010000046.1 GCA_016281925.1 Methanomassiliicoccaceae archaeon | reverse complement strand
TGCAGGACGTGCACTTCGTGTTCTCCGGACTTCCGTCTTCCTCGGACAGAAACCAGCTCCTGTATTCCTGGCCCAGGGTTCCAATTGGTGAACCGACGCAACTATCCTACGCACAGCAAGCTGGTGCCGATTCTACCCGAATCGTGCCATCCCTACCGCCCAATTAAACTTTTTATAAATCCTTCTAGGAATGGAGCCCTCGCTCCTCGGGCTCGTCCGCGCCTTCCGGCCAGGACAGCCGCCCCCAGGAGAAAAAAAGGGTTCAACCTGTTCGGGCTCAAGTTCTGACGCCCGGTTCCGGCGGGCTCTTTGCCCCGGGCCAGAAGCGGGCCGAGGCGGCCATCTTCAATTTATTATATCACTAACATATAGTCCATCCAGAAGGGCCCACATGGATGCCGCTACAGTAGCTACAGCCGTGCTTACGCTGGTCGCAGGGATCGGTGTTTTCCTCATAGCCTGCAACGCTATGAGCTCGAATCTGGAATCCATCTGCAGCACCAGACTGAAGAATCTGTTCTCCAAAGCATCCGACAAGAAGCTCATAGGCGTCGCCATCGGGACCGTCAGCACCGCGGCGATACAAAGCTCCGGAGCCATGACGGTGCTGGTCATAGGATTCGTCAACGCCGGGATCATGTCGCTCACGCTGGCGGCCGCGATGATATACGGGGCCAATATAGGGACGACCGTCACCGCGCAGATAGTGGCGCTGGGGATGTTCGGCTCCGATGCGATATCGCTGACGCTGATTTTCTCCGCGGTCACCGGGATAGGCGCGTTCATGAGCGCTTTCGGGAAGAAAGACTCCGTAAAAAGATGGGGAGGGGTCATCGGCGGATTCGGGCTGCTGTTCGTGGGTCTGAGCATGATGAGCGGATCCATGGAGGATTTCGCCCAGCTCAGCGAGGTGAAGGATTTCCTCGCCGGCATAGACAACCTGATCATACTGGTCCTTCTCGGGGCGCTTCTGACGGCGATCGTGCAGAGCTCGTCGGTCATGACTTCGGTGGCCATCGCGATGCTCGCCGCCGGGCTGATCGATCTGGAGCAGGGAATCTACCTGACCATGGGTTCCAACATCGGATCCTGCATCGTATCCATCCTCGCTGGGATGTCCAGCGGCCTCAACGCGAAGAGGACCGCCCTGATGCACCTGACCTTCAACGTGGTTGGGGTGGCCATATTCGTCATCGCCGGGTACGCCATCGGATTCGCCACAGGCGGGAGCCTTACCTATCAGACCCTGTTTGAATCCCTGTTCCCGGATGCGGTCCCCACCCAGCTCGCCATGTTCCACACCTTCTTCAACGTCATGACGGTCATCATCATGCTCCCTCTGACGTCCAAGCTCGTATCCTTCGTATGCAGGGCGATACCCGACAGGGGCGAGACGGCGCCGCAAGAAGAGGATGGGCCGAGGCTTTTCTTCATCAACGACTATATGCTGAGGACGCCGCCCATAGCCGTGCTCGAAGTCAAAAACGAGATAATCAACATGGCCAAGATCGCGATGGCCAACGTCAACCTCGCCTGCCACATAGTCTCCACCCTCGATTTCAGCGAGGAGAAACAGTTCCGGGCCAACGAGAAGGAGCTCAACTTCCTCAAGAAACAGATCACCAAGTTTTTGGTCAAACTGTCCAACCTGCAGCTGAGCGGCAGGGACAACGCCTACGTCTCCACCGGATTCCGCACCGTGACCGATCTTGAGCGCATAGGGGACTACGCCGAGAACATAGTCGAATACGCGGTGAAGCTTTCCCAGCTGGAAGACAGGTTCTCCGACGCCGCCCTCCAGGAGATCGAAGACGTCAGAAGCCTCATAGAGCAGCTGTACGGGAAGATTATGACGGCCTATGCGGAAGCAGACAGGAACGTCCTCAGGGAGGCCATGGCCATCGAGGACAGGATAGACGACCTCACCGACAGGATGTCCGCGGACCACATCGAAAGGCTCAACGAAGGCACCTGCAAGCCTGACGTCGGCGCGGAATACCTCTCCCTGGCGTCGGACACGGAAAGGATAGCGGACCATTTCGTAAACGTCGGCAAGACCATCAAGGAATATGCGTAAGGCATGTGGGAAACCATACGTCGATCGCCGTATCAGATGTCCGCATCGGATTTTATAGGTGAACCCCATCATCCGCCGATGATACTGATCAAGCTCGGAGGCAGCGTGATCACCGACAAATCGCAGTACCGCACTTTCAGCAGGGAAACCGTCTCCCGTCTCTGCAGGGAGATCGCGGATTCCGGCAGGGACTGCATAGTGGTCCACGGGGCAGGATCTTACGGGCACATAATGGCGAAGAGATTCTCCCTCCAGGACGGATACTCGGGGAAGGAGCAGATACCTGCGGTCGCGAAGGTCCAGCAGGACGTCAGAGAGCTCAGCTCGATGGTGATCGGAGAGCTGATCTCCGCAGGTATCCCCGCGGTCTCCGTGCCCCCAGGCTCCTGCTTCGTCATGGACGGCGGGAAGCTCGTCGCGGATAACGACGAGGCGATAAGGGCGCTCAAAGAGATGGGGATCATGCCGGTGATGTTCGGGGACGTGGTCATGGACAGGAAGAAAGGGTTCGGGATATGCTCCGGCGACCAGCTCATGGAAGTTCTGGCCCGCATATTCGATCCGGAAATGTCCATTTTCGTCTCGGATATAGACGGCCTCTATCTTTCCGACCCTAAAAAGGACCCCGGCGCCGAATTCGTCCCGGAAGTCACGCGGGAGATCCTGGAGAGGATATCCTCGGAGCAGTCTTCGGACGACGTTACCGGAGGGGTCGCCGGGAAAATGGGATCCATGCTTTCGATGTGCGCCGAAAAGAGGGCATGCATCCTCCTGAACGGGACGGTTCCCGGCAGGCTTGAGTCGGCGCTCCGCGGAAAAAATGTCAGGTGCACAACAGCGAGGGTCTGATATGGCTATACAGAACAGAAAGAACGACCACATCAGGATCTGCGTCGAAGAGAGGACCGCCCCGGGATACTGCTATTGGGACGACATAAGGCTCGTCCACAATGCGCTCCCGGAGATAGACGGGGACTCGATCGACATGTCCTGCGAGATCTTCGGGAAAAAACTGGAATTCCCGCTCATAGTGACCGCGATAACCGGCGGATTCGAAGGGGCGGAGAAGATCAACAGGAACATCGCGGAGGCCTGCGCCGAGCTCGGCATCGGGATGGGAGTCGGGAGCGAGCGCGCCGGGATCTCCGGCGTCTGCCCGGAAAGCTACTCCGTGGTGAAGGATTGCGGGGTGCCTCTGGTCATCGGCAACGTCGGCGCTCCCCAGCTGGTGAAGCAGAAAGGGAAGGAGGCCTTCGGCAGGGAAGACATAGAAGCCGCGATGGATCTCGTAGGCGCCGACATGCTCGCCGTCCACCTCAACTTCCTGCAGGAGGTAGTCCAGCCGGAAGGCGACACGAACGCGTGCGGATGCCGCGACGCGATACGCTCGCTCGCCAGGGATTTCCCGGTCATCGTGAAGGAGACGGGGGGAGGGATCTCCAAGGACGTGGCCATGAGGATCAAAGGCATAGGGATCCGGGGGATAGACATCGCCGGGATGGGCGGGACCAGCTTCGCGGCCGTGGAGCTCCACCGCGCCATGGATGCCGGCGACTACATCAGAACCAACATGGGCGAGACGTTCCTGGATTGGGGCATACCTGCGCCGGTGTCGGTTTCACAGGCGAAATGCAGCGGGCTTCCGCTGATAGCCTCCGGCGGAATACTCGACGGGATCCATGTGGCGGCATCGGTGGCGATGGGGGCGGCATGCGCGGGAGCCGCCAATGCGGTCCTCAGGGAGGCCTGCGAATCCGCCGAGGCCGTGAAACGCAAACTCACTCTCATCAGGGAGGAGCTCAGGGCGGCGATGCTGCTTACCGGCTCCCCCGATCTTAAAGCTCTCTCCAAGGCCAAGCATGTGATCCTCGGGGAGACCAAGCAGTGGATGGAATCCATATGATCGACGCAAGAGAATATCTGAAAAGAAAGTCCGCCGAACTGGACGGGCCGATACGCGACTTCATACGGGACGACGAGCCTCCCAACCTCATCGAGGCTTCGAGGCAGTACCCTTACGCCGGAGGCAAGAGAATGCGCCCGGCGATGGTGCTGGCCAGCTGCGGGGCGGTCGGCGGGAACCCGAAGGACGCGATGCCGCTCGCGGTGGCAATAGAATACATCCACAATTTCACGCTGATCCACGACGACCTGATGGACGGCGACGAGGTCCGTAGGGGGATGACTACCATCCATGTCGGATACGGGATGCCTACCGCGGTCCTGGCCGGGGACTGGCTGTTCTCCAAGGCCTGCGAGATAATCAGCAATATGGACATCCCTCCGGAGAAGGCCGTGAAGATCATGAGGTACGTGACCACGGCGGTATGCGACCTCGGGCGCGGGCAGCAGATGGACGTCAACAACGAAGGGAAGATCGTCTCCGAGGAATACTACATAGAGACGATCAAGCTCAAAACCAGCGTCCTGTTCGCGGCCGCGGCCGCCGGAGGGGCCATCGTCGGAGGCGCCGACGACGCCACTGCCGCGAAAATCTACGATTACGCCATAGATCTGGGGCTCGGGTTCCAGATGTTCGACGACTACCTCGGGATCGCCGGTGACCCATCGAAGACCGGGAAATCAGTGGGGAACGACATCCGCAAAGGGAAATGCACCTGCATGGTCACCCACGCGATCAGATCGATAAAGGACCCGGAGATCCTGGAGGAGTTCAAAGGCATCCTCGGGAAGATCGACGCCACCGACGCGGAATGCGAGCGCGCCAAGCAGATCATGAAGGACGCGGGATCCATCGATTATGCCATGGGCCTCGCCAAGAAGAAGATTGAATCGGCGGTCTCCAGGATTGCATTCCTCCCCGAAAGCGCGGACAAGGAATTTATGATTGCCCTGGCGGAATTCGCCATAAACAGGGAATCCTGAGGTCAGACGTCCTCTATCCCGGTCTCGGTTATCCTGTAAGGCGCCGACCTCCCTTCGGGGAGGCTCCGGTGCTTCATTATCACCGCAGCGCGTCTGCCTTCGTACCCTTTGTCCAGGCGCACTATGGTCTTGGCGTTGTGATGGAGAACATGCCCGCCGAGGAACTCCACCCCGCCGTTCATATTGCTGTATACCTGCGACGTCGCCAGCACCGCGATGTCGTATTTCCTCGCCATGTTGAGGAGGGCTTCGGTCTGCCTTATGAAATCGTTCCTCGCGGCCCCGTCGTCATACTTCAGGCGGTAGAACATCGTGAGGGAATCTATGATGACCGCGGTAATCGTCCCCGCGGAAGCAAGCTTCTCCGCCTTGTCTATGCGGTCGGACTGCTCCTCGAAGCTGTGGACCTGGAAGATCAGCACGTTCTTGACGGCATCCTCCATGCCAGCGAACACCTGCGAAATGCGGTCTCCGGAGAGCCCTTCGGAATCGATGTACGCTACTCTTTCCCCTTGGGAGACGATGCTGCGGGCGAACTGGAGGCATACGTTGGTCTTCCCCGCGCCGGCCTCGCCGTATATCAGCGTGACGCAGCCGCCTTCGATCCCCCCTCCCAGGAGGCGGTCGAATCTCTGGCATCCCAAAGGTATCCTCTTCACGGGGACCTCAATCGGCGCTGTGAATAAAAAGAAATTGTTTGGGGCGGGGGAGGGTATGCCCCTTCCCCTTCAGTTTTTGGGATCGTCGGAGGAGGAATTCTCCACCGGCTTCACATCGTCGATGCTGTAATCGACATCAGTCTGGACGACATCGCCTTTGGACATATACATAGGGACGGCCAGTATCAGCATCGCCGCATATGCGATGACGGCGATCGCGGCTATGGCTACGACGATGTATATCGCGATGGTCACTACGGACTCGAACACTCCCGGGACTGTGAGAGCATACGCGGCCAAAGCGATGATCGCTATCACTCCGGCCACGATGAGCAGGATTCCCAGCCCGGACTTTCCTGTCTTTACTTTCTGCGTCTGAACCATATACATCATCAGCTGCTGCTACTAGGCATATACGGATACAAAGACATCGCGAGGTCGCCGAGGGTCATGGACTGCAGTATCACGCGGCCGGGCCCGGTGAGGGTGGTCATGAACAGACCTTCGCCGCTGAACAGAACATTCTTCACGCCTTTGACGCTGCTGATGTCGTAGGTGACCGTGTCCTGCCATCCAACGACGTGGGACGTGGATACTTTCACGATCTCTCCGGGCTTCAGATCCATCTGGATAAGATCTCCGCACGCGTGCGCGAATACCATCCCTTTCCCCGAAAGCTTCTGGAGGATGAGGCCTTCTCCGCCGAAAAGCATGGATCCGAGCTTCTTCTGGAAGGCTATGTCCAACTGGACCGTGGACTCCGACCCCAGATACGCTGATTTCTGGCATATCCATGTGTTGTTGGTGATGTCGAGATCTATGATCTTTCCCGGAGCCTCTCCGGCGATGCCGACGGTCCCCGTTCCCCCTGTGGTCCTGAACTTGACGAGGAACATGCTGGAACCGGACAGCGAGCGCTTCAGACCCGCCATCAGTCCGCCTTCCATCTTGGATTCCATGTTCACATTGCCCGAAGTATACACCAAAGCTCCCGCCGTGGTGGACAGCTCCTCGCCGGAATCCAATTCGATGTTCACAACCTGAAGGTTGCTGCCCGAAATGTTATACCTCATGAATCTGGCAACCGTTCTATATGAATAAAAGCATTTAGCCCCATGGAAGCGGACAAACTGATGGGCGCGGAAGCCACGGTTTCCAAGGCATCATACCTCGGGCGCGAAGCCGCCGTAAAGTCCAGACCCCCCAAATCGTACAGGCTCCCGGAGCTTGACAGGCGCATAAGGACCGCCAGAACCAGGAGCGAGGCCCGCATCATGCGCGAAGCCAGGGAAGCCGGGGTCCGCACGCCATGCATCTATGACATAGACCTGAAGGAATGCTCCATCACTATGGAATATGTCGAAGGGATCACAGCCAGGGAAGCCATAGACAGGAATCCTGAAGACGCCGAAAAGCTGGCCGCGGAGATAGGCAGGACGGCAGCCAAACTCCATTCCGCCGGCATCTGCCACGGCGACCTGACGACGTCCAACATGATAGTCCGGCCTGACGGGACCCTATGCCTGATAGATTTCTCTATGGGGCGCACCAAAGCCGCCCTGGAGGACATCGGAATAGATGCCAGGCTGATGGAAAGGGCATTCGGATCTGCCCATGCGGGGCTTGAGAAAGCGCTGGACACTCTGATGGCATCATATCTTTCCTCCATGCCGGACGGCGATGCGGTAAGAAAAAAACTGGAAGAGATAAGGAACAGGGGCAGATACACATGAAACTGAAAGTCATAACGTCCAATCCCGGCAAGGTCGCCGAATACGCCAGATCGTTCTCGGAGCTCGGCATCGAGATGGAGCATCTGAGGCTGCCCTACGACGAAATCCAGACGTCCGATCTGAGCGAAGTCGTCAGCAAAGGCATGGACGAGATCGTATCCAAAGGGGTGAGGGATTTCATAGTGGACGATTCCGGCCTCTTCATAGATTCGCTGGGAGGGTTCCCCGGAGTCTGGTCCGCCTATGCGCAGAAGACCATCGGCAACAGGGGGATACTGAAGCTCATGGACGGCGCCGGGAATCGCGGAGCCGAGTTCAGGTGCTGCATAGGGTGCGACATAGCCGGCGAAAGGATAATCGTCACCGGGATCTGCAAAGGATCCATAACGGATTCGGAAAGGGGTTCGGAGGGGTTCGGATTCGACCCGATATTCACGCACGACGGGGAGAGGACCTTCGCGGAGATCCCCATCGAAGAGAAAAACAGGATATCCCACAGGGGGAACGCGATCAGGCTGCTGACGGAAGAACTTAAAAAGAAGGGCCTCGCGGAACGGTCCGCGGACCCGTGAAACATTTTTGCCTCTCAGCTGAGGAGCTCTGTGATCGGGGGGTTGACCACTATGATGCAGACGGCCAATGCGAGGGCCAGATAGATCAGGTAGTTGCCTATCATGGATTTGGATTCCACCATGTCGGGGCGGAATCCCATGAGGCTGAGGATCCTGGGCATCATCGCCATGACGCCGAACGACAGCAGCGTAGCCACGATCCAAAGCCAGTTCATCCCGCTTCCGAATCCGATCTTGCATATGATGCCGCCGACTATCCCGACGGCGACCCCGAAGACCAGAGTGACGAGGCAGACCTTCGTCCCGGAGATATCCTTCAGGATGAATTCCCTCACGTTGAACTCCGTGGGAGTGAACTCGTAATTCTCCTCGGGTTCCTCGACGATCAGTCTCCTTTTCTTTGCCATTGCGTCCGCATCCTGCAGTTCATTTAAATAATTATTGCGAAGCCCCGGACGCGATCTCAGGCGCCGAATTTCTTCTTGGAATATTTCAGGGCCTCGATGACCGGCAGCGGCTCCCCCAGAAGGAACGTCTCCAGCGCCCCGCCTCCGGTGCTCACATAGGAGAACCTGTCGGCGAGGTCGAACCTCTCCGCCGCGCCTCCGGTGTGGCCTCCGCCGATGACCGACTGGCCTCCGGAATCCACCATGGCTTCCATCAGGATCCTGGTCCCTACGGCGAAATCCTCCTTCTCGATCATCCCCGCCGGCCCGGACATGAAGCATGTCTTGGACGAACGTATGACTTTGGCGAACTTCTCGGCGGAAGCGTCGCCGATGTCGAGGGCGGGCTCCTTCGTCGGCATGTCCCCGATGTTGACGGAGACGCGTCTGCCGTCCCTCTCGACGGCCACGTCGACCGGGATGAGGACTTTCTGGCCGTATTTCTCCATGACATCCTTGGCGGCCTGGAGGTTCTCCGGGGTAAGCTCCTCGCTGAGGATCTTCGAGCTGGCCTGCCCGATGTCGACCCCTCTGGCGAGAAGGTATGCGTTGCCCACCAGGCCCACGAGGATGACGGTGTCGGCGGTGCCGTTTCCGAGGACGCGCTCTATCATATCGGACACGTCCCCGAATTTGGCGCCTCCCAGAATGAACACGGAAGGCCTGCGGGGCTCGGAGAAGATCGCGTTGAGGGCGAACATCTCCTTAGCCATCAGCCTGCCGGACGCCGACGGGACTTTGGCCTGGAATCCGACGAGAGAGCATTGGGACCTGTGGGAAGCGCCGAACGCATCGCAGACATAATAGTCTATGAGAGGCGCCAGCGCATTCACGATCTCCCCGTTGGCATGGGCTTCCATATCGCCTTTGGCGGTCTCCGAATCCAGGCCGCGGACGTTCCCCAGAAGGAGCACTTCCCCGGGCTTCAAGGATCTGATCGCTTCGACGGCGTCCTTGCCGATGACGTCGTCCACATACTTCACTGGGGCGTTTATATGGCGGGAAAGGAACTCCGAATGCTGTCTCAGGCCGATGAAATCCCACTTGCCTTTCCTGCTCTGATGGGCCAGGATCACCAGCTTCGCGTTCTTTCCCATCAGCTCCCTGACCGTGGGGACGACCCTTCTTATCCTGGAGTCGTTGACGATCTTCAGGGTCTGCTTGTCCAGAGGGCAGTTGATGTCCACCCTCAGAAGGACCGTCTTCCCCCTGTAATCGAAGTCCTCCAGCGTGTTGAATTCCTTCTCCGTGGGGAACACCTTCAGCTTTTGGATATGCCGAGGGCCGCATCGGTCTTGGCGACAGACTCGGCGGAATCCTTCTCGGCTTTGCACATAGATCTTATGCAGTCGATGTTCTCCGGGATGACGTCCGATTCCTGGTGGACGGCCTGATAATAATACAGGGTATTGCCGACCACTTTGATGCCGTCCTCCCAGACGACGATCTCGTACATATCAGATCTGTCGCGCCCGAGGTCTCTGGCGAGCTCCATTATCTGGGCGGTAGTCTTGATCCCGTCCTTGGACCTCACGAGCCTGACGCGGGACGCCTTTTTCAGGACCTCTATGACCTCCTCGGTGGTGGCCTCCGCCTCAAGCTCCGCGACTACGGTGTGGACATGCATAAGCGTGGTGGACGCTTTAATTGCCATCGTGCTTATGCTGAGCCAGGGCATGATGCTCTGGACGTCGGGTCCGTGATGGGTCGGAAGGCTTACGGATGGCTCCAGGCCGTTTATCGGCCCGTTCTTGCTGTCCCCGGGATCGGCCGCGCGCCTTACTATGGTGACGTAAGCGTCCTTTATCTTGAACGCCTTGTCGATGGGGTTCAGAGTCCTGAGCAGCCCGGTGGTATTGCAAGAGACGACGCGGGAAAGCTGGGCCCCCCACGATTCGGAATAGTTGGCGGTGGAATTGAAGGATATCCCGGTAAGGCTGTGGTCCTCGCCGCCCTGGAAGATGGCCTTTACGCCGGCGGCCTTGTACATGTCCCTGTAATATTCGCCCACGTTGCCCGGGGTGCAGTCGACGACGATGTCGACCTTGGAGAGCATGTCTTTCAGGGTCCCGGCTATCTTCACTCCGGCTTTGCCGAACGCTTCGACGCTCTCATCAGGAACGTAGAGATCGTATCCTTTCCTGAGCGCGGAGAGCGCCTCAAAATTGGGCCTGGTCTTGGTGACCCCGACCAATTCCATGTCTTCCTGCGCGGCAACGGCGGATGCGACCCTCTTTCCGATGGTCCCGTATCCGTTCACTCCGACCCTGATCTTCGCCATGATTAATACCTGGCTTAACGCTAATTATGTCTCATTAAAAAAAACTATTGAGGGGCATGCCACCAATCGTTAAGTACGCTTTCGCGGATGCCTCGGCATGAGATTCCTCGTCATAACGGACCTCCACCAAAAAAGGGCCGACGTGGGCTGGATCAACGAAGAGATCTCCGCCCGCAAGGCGGAATTCGTCCTTTTCCTCGGGGACATAACCGACTTCGGGACCAAAGAGCTGGCCGCCGAGATCCTCTCCAAAATTGATTCTGAAGTATACGCCATTCCCGGCAACTGCGACCCCCTCAATCTCCCCGAAGGGATAAAGAACGTCGCCAACGACATGCACGGGAAAGCGTGCGAGATCGGAGGATACAGGCTCATCGGCCTCGGAGGATCCAACATCACGATCTTCCACACGGCTTTCGAGCTGGAGGAAGACGAGCTTTATGAGGGGCTGAAGAAGAACGCCTCCGAAGGCATGATCATGATGACCCACGCGCCTTCGTACGGCGTGCTGGACCAGATCCCCTCCGGAATCAGCGTCGGGAGCCGCGCGATAAAGAGGATCGTGGACGAATACCATCCCATCCTCGCCCTGTCCGGCCACATCCACGAAGCCATAGGGGTCGTCGAGCAGAACGGCACCGTATTCGTGAACCCCGGCCCGGCCAAAGAGAAAAGATTCGCCGTCATCGACATCGAGGACGGAAAAGTCAGAGCGGAACTGCTCAGACACTGATTTTCATGGGAAGGGGATTCCCCCGCCCCATTTTTTATAAACCGGGCCGGAGCCCGGTTTCAGAAGGCCGCGTTCTTCCTCTGCCTGTACAGGATGTAGATGAACAGCGGGCTTCCGATGAGCGCAGTGATAGTCCCGACCGGAAGCGCACCGGGGAGAAGCCTGACGGCGACGTCCGACACCAGAACCAGCAGCGCGCCGATGACGGCCGCCGTGGGGATCAGTATCTTGTTGTCGCTCCCGACGAACAGCCTCGCGATGTGGGGCGCCACCAGACCGACGAAACCTATGGATCCGGTGAAGCACACGCAAACCGCGGTGGCGACTGACATGACCACGAAGCATAGGACCCTCAGCCTGATCGGGTTGACCCCCAGGCTCTTGGACAGGTTGTCCCCCGCGGTCATCACGTTGATCTTGTTGGCGACCGCCATCCCGAAGATCAGAATCATGATGAACGCGATGAATACCGGCAGCGAATCGGCCAGATCCATCCTGGAAAGGGTTCCGATGCTCCATTCGTAAATCTCGTGCAGATCCTCCGCCTCGGCGTTGTACTTCACGAAGGTCGTGAACGCCGAGAACATGTACATCATCCCTATCCCGACCAGGATCATCATCGTGGGGCTCATCTTCTTGAACGTGGAGACGAAGATTATGGCCAGCGCCGGGATCATGGCGAACACGAACGCGTTGACCATCATCGACGCGTCGCTCTCGCCGTCCACAAACGGGATGATGCATATGCCGTAGCTGATCGAAATGGCCACCCCGAACAGTGCCGCCGAGGATATCCCGATGGTGTACGGATCGGTCAGAGGGTTCCTGGTTATGGACTGCATCATAGCGCCGCATATGGCAAGCGCGGCTCCGACCCCGATGCCGCCGAGGGTCCTCGGGACGGTGCTGTTCATGATCCTCTTGTCCGTCATCCATCCCATGTAGTCCGTGCTTTTCTCGGGGACGTTTCCGCTGAAGTGGTTGGACAGGAAGGTTATGACGTCGTCCATGCTGATGCCGAACTTGTCTACGGACAGCGAATAGACTGCTATCGCTGCAACCACCGCTATGAAAACCAGGATCCACAGCGCGCGGCGGCGGGCTTTCCCGCGATATTCCGCTACTTTCTCTGACGGCAAATCACCACACCCCGCTCTTCTGCCTGATGATCAGGTACAGGAATATGGGGGCGCCCACGAAGGACGTCACCACGCCCACAGGGATGTCCGAACCCACGTCTATGTAACGGCTCAGTATGTCGCACGCCAGAAGGAAGAACGCCCCCAGCGCCACAGATCCGGGGATGAGATAGCGGTTGTCCGACCCTATGACCATCCTCACCATATGAGGGATGACCAATCCGACGAACCCCACTATCCCGACGTAGCTGACGATGGTGGCCGCGATGA
The DNA here is from genome assembly GCA_016281925.1 of Methanomassiliicoccaceae archaeon. Classification (GTDB taxonomy): domain Archaea; phylum Thermoplasmatota; class Thermoplasmata; order Methanomassiliicoccales; family Methanomethylophilaceae; genus Methanoprimaticola. Next base: position 1,895 of record JAEEJP010000046.1, on the reverse strand, counting down.
AAGACAGCACGACAAGGCACAGTATCCTGAGCCTCTCGCTGTTCATCCCGAGGGATTTCGCGTCCTTGTCGTCGAGCGACATCAGATTCAGTTTGTTGGACAGGGGCAGTATGATCGCTATGCCGGCGATGACCGCGACGGTCATGAACGGAAGCGAATCCCAGCTCAGATCGACGAACGACCCGACCTGCCACCGATAGACTATGGAGAGATTCTCCTCGTTGGTGGACACCATCAGGATCGAAGTCAGCGCGTTGAACAGATACGAGACTGCGACTCCCGCCAGAATCAGGGTGGAAGGGGATCTGCGGAAGAAAGGCGAGAACAGGACGATGACGACCACCGGGACCATGGCGAGGACGACTGCGTTCGTGACGATCCCGACATCCGAGAACCCTCCGCCTCCGATGGAGAATCCCAGGGCGGTGGCTATAGCGACACCGAACAGGGCTCCGGAAGACACTCCGGTGGTATACGGGTCGGCCAGCGGGTTCTTCATGACGCTCTGCATGATGGCTCCGGCGATAGCCAGGCCGGCGCCGCACACTATGCATAGCAGAGCCCTCGGCACGCGGTAGTTCCAGATGATGTTGTCGTTGAAAAAGTCCAGGCGCTGCTCGACCTTGTCATAGGTCACCCCCTGGATGTGCTTTATGAAATAGTCGAAGACCTCGGCGACGGACAGGTCTCTGGTCCCGATCTGGAGGGAGACCCAGAACAGGAAAAACGTCGCTGCGATGAAAACCGCTATGAAAAGGAGCTTGCGCCAGATGTAATGCCCGTATTGCTCCTTGAAATCAGCCTGAACCTGATCGGCCATGGAAAACACCCGTCAGTTCGGACATATGCATACGGCGCCTTCCGGCATTGGGGCGCATTCGTCGGATTCCAGATCCTTCATCACCAGATGGGGCCTTCCGCCGTCGTCTATGATCTCCGAATCCACTCCATATACCGTGAGGACGTTTTCCCTGGTGAGGACCTCCGCGGGGGTACCGACCGCGAAAATGGCGCCGCCATGCATGAGAATGATGTTGTCGGAATATTTCGATGCGATATTGAGATCGTGGCTGATCATTATCACCAGGATCCCTTCATCGCGGGAGAGCTTCTTCAGAAGGCGGGATATCCCCAGCTGATGCTTCACATCCAGGTTCGATGTGGGCTCGTCCAGGAGCAGGACCTTGGGCTTCTGGACCAGACCCCTGGCCAGCATCACCTTCTGGTGCTGCCCTGCCGACAGCTCGTTGAACGAACGCATGGCCAGATCCTCGATGCCGAGCTTGGTCAGGGTATCATACACAATCTCCAGGTCCTCGTCGGAAGTCTTCCACCCGGCATGGGGATGCCTTCCCATCAGGACAGTATCGACGACGCTGAGAGGAAAAGTGTCCGAAGAGGAGTAAGGGACATATCCGATCTCCTTCGCCATCTCCTTCAGGGTGTAATCCCTCACGTTCTTGCCGTCGAGGAACACCGTCCCGGAAGTGGGATCCAGAATCTTGTTGATGCAGTGGATCAGGGTGGATTTTCCGACCCCGTTCGGCCCCAATATCGAAACGAACTGCGGCTCCTCTATGACAAGACTTATGCCTTTCAGCACAGGAACCGAAGCGTAGCTGAAAGCCATAGCATTTATTTTTATTTCCATGGTACCCGTGGATGATACTGCCAAGTAGATTTTATACGTTTGCTGTGGAAAGCGTGGCAGAACCATGGTAACGGCCCCCATGCGGAGGCCATATGGAAGTGGCCCGGGGGATTCCCGGGCGTTTCGGCGTCACTTGTGGATGACGAAGGTCATCGAAGCGATGTCCAGCTTGTCGCCGTTGAAGAATTTGTCGACGAGCTGCTGGTGCAGGGCGTCGGCGAATCCGGCGGGGACGATGTCGGGG
>JAEEJP010000045.1 GCA_016281925.1 Methanomassiliicoccaceae archaeon | reverse complement strand
GTACAGAAAGGCGGCGGAACAGGGTGACATGCCTGCGTGCGTGAGGCTGGGGCTAATGTACAGATGCGGCAACGGCGTCCCCAGATCCAGCGAGGAGGCTGTGCGCTGGCTCACGGCGGCGGCGGACAGAGGCTACGTGCCTGCATGCTGCATTCTTGCCGAGATGTACGAGCAGGGGGACGGCGTGCCGAGATCGAAAGAGATGGCATGCGAATGGTATCGGAAGGCTGCCGACAATGCCGGCGAAGAGATCACCCGCGAATTGATCTAGGAAAAAATTCGGAATATCAAGGATGCGGGACGATATGCACGAGAGCGAAGAGCGCTTCAGACGACTGCGTCGAAAGCCTTCCTCTGCCTCTTAAGAAAGTACTCGTCAGGCTCCTGGAAGGGCCCGTCCATTACGAGGTCGCGTCCGCTGGGGAGGCCTAATTCGAGAGTGGACACCGTGAAGGGCGTCAGGGTGGAGAAGTCCGAGAGGGTCCTGGCCGAGGCCGTCTGAGCCCGAAACCGCCGGGGCCTTCGGGGTCCCGGGCGCTTATCTGCGCGTTTCCGCCGGCCGGGGCTGCAGCGGGCCAGCCTCCATCCCCCAGCTCGACGTCGTCGCGGTGGGAGTCGACGTACTGCTCGATGATGCGGGGGAGGATGGAGCATTTCGGCCCCTCGCAGGCAGGCTCATGGCGGTCAGGCCGCAGCTCAGCGATCTCGGCATCCTCACGGTCGCGGCGGCGTCCTGGATGGGGTCCGCATATATTGCTGTCTGCGGGCATGTCCTGCGATTTTCTGGCCGTTTGCCTCAGTAGGATGCCGGCAAGACTTTGGATGAGGCCTACAGAAGGCACTGGACGGTCTGGCCGATGCGTAAATGGGCTTTCAAACGCATAACAAATGGCAGCGTATTGTTCGAATCCGCGGAGACTATTGTGATCAGCCGTCTAGATAATCGGAATCCATCTGGCCTGGGGATTCTGAAACTTGTCTGGGCAGGCCTGCCCAGCCTTCTGGAAGGCATCCGTTGGATCAGAATTCAGATTACGCGTCTGTCCTGGGGCACGAATTCCCTGTCCTTCGCTATGCTGATGTACTTGGGGCGTATGATTTTCCCGGATGTTATGAGCTCCTCGATCCTGTGTGCGCTCCACCCCACCACTCTGGCGACGGCGAACAGAGGGGTATAAAGAGTGACGGGCACACCGAGCATGTCGCAGACGAACCCGCTGTACATGTCGACGTTGGCGCAGACGCTGCTGGCGTTCTTCTTTCTGGAGCGGATTATTTCGGGGGCCATCTCCACCACGGAGTCTATGAGCCTCATGTCTTTCTCGCGGCCTTTGGAGGCTGCCAGCCTGCGGGCGTAGCCCTTCAATATCTGGGCCCTCGGATCTGACAGCGTGTATACCGCGTGCCCCATCCCATAAATCAGCCCCTGGCCGTCGAAAGCCTCCCTGTCGATGATCTTCTCCAGATGGGCGCGCACGGCTTCCCTGTCGTCGGTGTCCGGGACGCTGTCCTTGATGTTCTGGAGCATCTGCACGACCTTTATGTTGGCTCCCCCGTGCTTTGGCCCTTTGAGGGACAGCAGTGCCGCGGCTATGACGGAATACGTGTCGGATCCGGAAGAGGCGACCACCCTCGCGGTGAACGTGGAGTTGTTCCCTCCGCCGTGCTCCATGTGGAGGGCGAGCATGATGTCCATGATCTGAATCTCCTGCTGGGTGTAGTTCCCCGACGGCCTCAGCATGAGCATGATGTTCTCCGCCATGCCTTTGCTGGGATCCGGCCTGAATATGACCAGATGTCCGTTCCTGTCATAGTGCATGTGCGAATGGTATCCGTAGATGGCAAGCATCGGAAGCCTGCTTATGATGTCGACGCACTGCCTTATCACGTTCTCGAGGGAATTGTCGGTCTGGTCCGGATCGTACGCGAAAAGGCCGAGGACTCCTCTGGCCATGGTGTTCATGACGTCATGGCTGCTCTCCCTGAGGATGAAATCCTTGACGAAATCCCCCGGGAGCTCCATGTTCTTGGCGATCCTCCTCCTGAATTCCTCGGTTTCCGATTCGTTTGGGAGGCTCCCGAAAAGAAGCAGATAGGCGGTCTCCTCGAACAGGAGCTCGGTTCTGCCGCGCAGTTCGACTATGTCTTTTATGTCATAGCCCCTGTATGTGAGGCGGCCTTCGCATGGTTCGGGGCCGTTTCCGCTGTTCGCCGTCCCCACGACCCTGGATATGTTTGTGATGCCGGCGCGGACGCCGTTGCCGTTCCTGTCGCGCAGGCCCTTCATTATGTCGTATTCCTCGTACAGATCCGCGGGTATGTACGACATTTCCTTGCACAGCTTCGCTTTGTCCGCATAATAGTTGTCCTCATCCATATCCTTCAGTCCCCTCGGATGGGTCCGCTCTCGGTCCGGCCGTTACAATCCAAACACTCGGATTTTATTTAATGATGGTCATGGAAACCGCAGGCGCATAGAATGGATATGCGCCGCTGAGATCCGTTCCGGTCCAAAACGGTTTCCCGGCGCGGTGCGCAGGGTCTGCGCTTTCAACCAACACCATATATAGATTATCGATGTTCGAGACGCGATGAAAGGCCGCATCCAATCAAGGGAAGAGCTTTCCGGGCTCCCCAAGACCGTCCACGGGGGCCAGGCGTGGAAGCTGGAGGGCATCGAAGATTACAGCCACAATCTGAATCCTTTCGGTCCGCCGGCGGATCTCGCCGAGATCATGGCTTCCGCCGCCTCCGATGTCGGCCATTACCCGGACGATTCGTGTTCGGAGCTCAAAGACACTCTTTCCAAGGCTTTCGACGTCTCCCCCGAATGCATAGCGGTCGGAGCCGGATCCTCGGAGATCATCAGGAACGTCCCCAACGCATTTTTCTCGAAGGGAGACAGGGTTCTTCTCTGCCGGCCGTCGTTCGCGGAATACGCCCAGCAATGCCGCATAGTCGGCGCTTCGCCGGAATGGTTCGACCTCATGGAAGACGGCGATTTCAGGCTGGACGCGGATTCCTTCATAGAGAGGGCGCAGAGATGCAAAGCGGCATACATCTGCAACCCGAACAATCCCACCGGAAGGGTGGAGCCCAGAGACAAGCTGATATCCATAGTGAGGGCGTGCGAGGAGTCCGGGACTCTGGTATTCCTCGATGAGACCCTCCTGGAGCTCGTCCCGGGGTATGTGGACATCACCCTGTCCGGGATGGTGGACAGGTTCAGCAACCTCATCGTCGCCTCTTCGCTCACGAAATCGTTCGCGATACCCGGGATCAGGATAGGGTTCGGATTCTCCAACCCGGACATAATATCCGAGCTCGACAAGGTCCGCATGACATGGAACGTCGGCCAGATAGAGCAGACCGTGGCAAACGTCCTCATACGCGACAGGATGGATTACGTGGACAAGGCGGCGTCGGTCATGGCCGAGGAATCGGAGGTCATGAATTCGTCCCTCGACGGCATAGGGTTCCCTGTGGGCCCGGTTTCGGATTCTTTCTTCTATTTCGCTTCGGTCCGTCCGCTGGGGATGGATGCCCAGGAATTCAAGAGGAAGATGCTCGCCCGCGGGATAATGGTGCGCGACTGCTCGTCTTTCGGCGGGAGGTTCTCCGATTACATCAGATACAGCGTGAAAGACCGCGACCGGAACTGCAAGTTCATAGCCGCAGCCGATTCCGTAATAAACGGGCGATCGGATGCCGCCGTGGATCGATGCGATATTAGTCGTTGTTCTGGCGGTCCTGATCGACCGCTTCATCGGCGAGCCTCCGAATTCGGTCCACCCGCTCAGATGGATGGGAAACATCCTCGGCGCCATAGACAGGCGCGTCAAAAACAGGGCATCCCATCTCGCCACTATCATGGGATTCCTGTCTTATCTGTTCGTGTTCGTGCTTTTCTGCTCTATTGCGCTCATAATGACCACCCTCGTCCGCTACGCTTTCTCTTTATGGGACCCTCTGGCGGGGGAGATAGCCTGGATCGTGTCCACCGCAATCATATTCAAGATAACATTTGCGGTGTTCTCCTTCAGGCACCACTGCGATCCGATCTCGGCCGATCTGGATGCCGGCAGGACGGAGGATGCGGCGGCCAAGGTCCAGATGATAGTCAGCAGGAACACCAAAGGCATGGATGCCGAGCATATCGCCTCGTCCTGCTGCGAGACGGTATCCGAGAACCTGGTGGACAGCGTCTATTCGCCTGCGTTCTATTTCGGCCTGTTCGGGCTTCCCGGCGCGATAATGTTCCGCTGCGCCAATCTCATGGATGCGATGTGGGGCTATCTGAACGACAGATACGCCAATATCGGGCATTTCCCCGCGAGATTCGATGATGTCCTGGGATTCGCCACATCGAGGGTATCCCCGTATTTCGTCGCCGCGGCGGGATATCTTCTCGGGATGGACTGGAAGGCCGCGGTTCCGGCGGCGAAGGCCGAGCACACGAAGACGCCGAGCCCCAACAGCGGATGGTCGATGACCGCCGTTGCCGCCGTCCTCGGCATAAGCATGGAGAAGAAGGGCGTCTACGTCATGGGGACCGGCCCGATGCCGTCCACCGACGACATCAGGCGCTGCCTGAGGCTGGTGGAGCTCTCTTCTCTTCTTTTCATTTTCACGGTCACCTTGGTTCTGTATGCCGTTCTCGGCATCCATGTCCAGGGGCTGTTCGAATAGTTCTTCGACAGGATATGGGAGTTTGCACTATGAAATACATAAAATCGATTGAGCTCAAAGAGTTGGACGGGCTCGGAGTGGGCATCGCGAGATTCTCCGAGACCATGGAGGTCATAAGCTCCGCCGTCCTGAACGGAGGCATCGCCGAGGCCGATGCGCTGTTCATCATGCAGGTTCCGCACGATTACGACTGCATGGATCCCATGAAAGACATCCTCCGCGTCAGGGATGCGTTCGGACTGCCCGAGAATTCGGTCGGGATGATGACCGCCGCCGAGGTCATGTATGTGTTCAACGCGAAGGAGGCGGAGTACGGGGGGGCGAAGGCATGCGCCATCGCGACGGCCGGGCTCAGCAACCAGGTGGTGGCCGGAGAACCCCTGAAGGACTGGGAATCCGCCCACAAGATATCTCTTAAAAGGGCGGCAAAGATGATGGCCGGGACCATCAACATCGCTGTGGTGACGGAATCCCCTCTCACATACGAAGGGAAAGTCAATCTGTTCATCCCTCTGGTAGAGGCCAAATCAGCCGCCATGGCGGACCGCGGATACAGGGAGACCGGGACCACCTCGGATTCCATGGCCGTCATCTCCCCCAAAGGCGAGGGAAGGGAGCTGTATACCGGCACCGGATCGCCCATCGGAATCGCGGCCGCGAAAGCGGTGAGGGAAGCGGTGGGCTATTCCCTGGAGGTCAGGGGAGAGCATCCGGTCCCGGCGGACCCTCTCAAGCTCTTGGACAGGCTGGGATACGGGCTCGACGTCATGTGGGCGCTGTCCGGCTCCCGGATGGGGAAGGAGGAGTATTCCGGCGCTCTGAGGTCCTATCTCGAAGGCGACGGGATGAAGACGTTCCTGGATATGGCGGCGTTCGCAGCGGACCGCGCGGATTCCCTTGCCGACGACGGGAACCAGTTCATCCTTCCCATGGTCTCCCGCATCTGCTCCGTGATGATCGGCATCGAGCCGGATCTGAGCGGCGGAATCATGCAGGGCATCGCAGAAGCGATCGCCGTGGACGCCGGGAGGGAAAGATGACCGGGTCCGCCCTGAAAGGAATGGTCTCATTCTTCACGCTGTGGCATCTGGACATAACCCAGGAAGACATGGATGCCATGGAGCGCGGGTTCCATATGGTCCCGGCGGTAGGGCTGATCTTCGGGGCCGCCATGATCGCGGTCCTTTCCGTTCTCAGCTGGGCGCAGGACGCCATGCACATCGGCATGGGCCTGATATCTGCGGTCGCATGCCTGCTCATCGCTTATGTCGGAAGCAAATTCATCCATTTCGACGGGCTGACTGATTTCGGGGACGGGATGATAGTCTCCGGAAGGCGCGAAGACCACGTGCGCGCCCTAAAAGACACTCTCGTCGGGGCCGGAGGGATCGGAGTCGCGATCGCGGTCACTCTGACGTCCTTCGCGATTTATTCGACGTGGGGGGTCCCCGCTCTGGTGATCCTCGCGCCTCTGTGCGAGGTGGCGGTCAAGAATGCGATGGTGTTTGCCGCATCCTTCGGGATTCCCGGCAGCGGGATGGCTGGGCGCCAGGTGGAGAAGACCACCCCGGTATCCGCGTTCATATCGCTGATCATCAGCATCGCCTGCGGGATGGCGCTGCTTTTCCTGGGCTCTCTGTTCTTCCTCGGAGACGGCTGGATGCCCGTATTGACGTCCGGAGCGGCCGCTCTGGCAGTCGGCCTCATAGCGTCGTCCGCAGTCGGCTTCATCATGGCCAGGAATGCCAACAGAGTCTTCGGCATGGTGAACGGGGACATATTGGGGGCGACGAACGAAGTCTGCAGGCCTGTAGCAATGTTCTTTATGGGTCTGGTTTATATGCTGGGCATATGAGGATGGAAGCGCTGATAAACGCCGGCGGGAAAGGCACCCGCATGGGGAGATGCGGCATCGAGAAGCCGATGCAGCCCGTAGGAGGCATCCCCACGGTCAGGAGGGTCGTCGATGCCCTCAGCGCTTCGCCCAATGTCTCCCGCGTCCTGGTTTCGGTGAGCGACAATACGCTCGACACCGAGGCATATCTAGATTCCATCGGGGTGGAGACCGTCAGGACTTCCGGAGAGAGCTTCATGGACGATCTGCATGCCGCCTTCGAGCTCATGCACGGGGATTATGTCCTCACCTGCCCGTCAGACCTTCCTCTTCTCACCACCGATGCCGTCGATGATTTCATCGGTTTCTTCGTCCCGGGCAGGATGCAGTCGGCGATCGCGGTAGTGGACGAGGAGACCGTCAGAAGCGTCGGGATAACGCCTTCTTATACGCGCGAAGACGGAGGCAGGAGCTGGGTCCTGTCAGGGATATGCATCATGAGCCGCGAAGGGACCCTGCGCGGGGACTATCTGGAGGAGTTTCTCTTCAAGACCGACCGCGTAGATCTGTCCGTCAACGTGAATACCAAAGCCGAGCTTCTGCTGGCGAGAGGGCTGGCAGACTCAGCCAAGACCGCCGATTTCTGAGGTTTTTGAATCAGACCGAATTATCGGTTTTCAGAAGAATAATTGATTTTACAGTAAGGCTAAGCCGGGCGTTTTCATCATTCTTTTCAGGTTTGTTTCGTAACGAGTTTTATGTATCGTATATTTCAATTTTTTGTAGTTTACAGTGATTCGCTGTGAAGGCTATTGTTCACTCGTCCAGCGATTTTTTCAGATTCGATAGGAAAAGCCTGCGGAACTCCGGGATCTCTCCCATGCCTTTCATGATGCATTCCACTTCGAATCCGGCGGAAGCAAACGCAGATCTTATCGAATTATTCTCGGCTGCCATGTCGCGGCGGGCATGGAATCCGGCTTCGAACATCAGCGGCGCCAGAAACACTTTTTTCACGCCTGCTTCGGCCATCATTTTTATGGCGTCTTCCGCGGACGGCGTCCCCGAGACGGTGACGAAGAATGCTTTCATGCTTCTCAGGGAGGCCAGATGCTGGAGCAGGCATAGGTTGCCGTCAGCTTCCATGCCCCGGCCATGACCCATCATCGCCAGCCCGCAGCCTTCTGAGAAAGCCTCCGGAAATACTAGGGGGAGCGTCCCAAGGAATTCCGAAGCCGATTCCCTGGAACAGAGGAGCGGACCGCAAAGACGCAGATCTGTTCTGTCCGCATAAGTCCCGCAGATACTCTGGATCTGTCTGAATTGGTTTCCTGCGATCGGAAGCGCAGGCATGACGGCGATGCTCTCGGACCCTTCAGATATACAGCCTTCCAGGGCCTCATCCAGGCTCAGAGCTTCGCCTCCCCGCGAACGGATCCTGTCGAGGACTTCTTTCCCTATGAATGCCCTGATGATTCTGCGGTCCGGGAATTCCTCCGCCGCCTCGGACTCTATCGGTTCGAAAGTCCTGGCCCTGAGCGACCGGCCGCTGGATCCGAATCCGGCGATGACAATCGATTTCATGGTTATGGCGGGGGACAGTCCCCCGCATGGTTTCAGGAGCTCATCTGGAAGAACGCGCCGCTTGTCTTGGCGTCGTATCCGCTCGGAAGGCAGGTAAACTTCTGGATGTACTCGTTCAGCGCTTTGTATCCGAAGTCCTCGGAGAAGAGGTCGGAGTACATGGCGGCCGCGGAGAATGCAACGCCGATTGCGGTGGGCATGTTGGCGTTCATAAGGTAATAGTTGTGCGCCAGGTACGCATCGGTCTTCTTGAAGTTGGTGTCGTAGCTGGAGAAAGTCTCGGCTTTGTCGGCCTTCCCGTATCCGAGGGAGGTGAAGTGGAGGATGTAGTCGACATCGATTCCGTAGAGCCAGTCGTCTCCCTTGCTGACGTTGAACGATGTGAATGATGAGTTCTCGTCTATCATGTTCTTCGCGCCGGCGAGCTTGGCGATGTAATAGTACTCCGAAGATTTCCCGGAGATGTTGGCGGTCCTGTTGGCGACGATGGCTTTGGCCTTCTTGGATTCTTCGATCCCTCCGACCTTGTCCTGGATCTGCTTGATCAGATTGTCGCTGAATTTCACGACTTCGTTGGCTTTATCTTCGAGCCCAAGGAGATATCCCATGGTCAGGAGGCCGTAGTTTGCCGCGATGTTCCCGGAGGTCCCGGTGCCGAGGTTCATCCTGATGACCTTGATCCCGGCGAGCTCGAACGCATCCTGGTTCGTGAGGTAGCGAGAGGCGGCGGAGGTTATCAGAACGGTGTCTTTGTCGGCGACATTGGTGGCGAGGGCGACATCGGCCGAGGTGGATTTGTTTCCGATGCGTGCGAGGTTTCCGATCCAAGCGTTTATGGGATCGTCGAAGTCGGACACAGCGGCTCCCTTGCATTTGGAGGTCGCCGAGATAGACTGAAGAGCGATCGACACGTCGTCCCCTACCATCAGGAAGTTTTTGACGGGGTACGAGACTTTCGAGACGTTGAGACCGCTGTCCTAGGAATACGCATAGTATATGTCCATCGCTTCGCGCTTTACCATCCTTTTCACCATGTCTATGTCGGCGTCGGTGATGCTGCCGTCGTTGTCGGCGTCAGCGAGAGGATGGTCTCTGGCCCAGTCGGAGGTTCCTCTGAGTTTTTCGAGCGTATCGACGTCGCTCTGGTCGAGATAGTCGTCGTTGTTCGCGTTGCCCATGATCATGAGGCGGCCGGTGGAATCCGAGGAGCGGTATTCGCTGCTTTTCTCCTGGGTCAGCAGCAGCGCTGCCGCGGCTACGGCCACTATGGCTATGGCAACCACGCATGCGACAATTATGCCTGTTCTGTTCATTTCCATCACTTTCTGCGAATGATTCTTTTGCAGATGGCTTATGCATCCAACTCTTTCAATATATATTGATTGTCGAAGATTTCCGCGCAAGTTCGTGGCATCGGATCCATTGCGAGCGCCGCTGGCGTATCAGAAGGGCGAAAAAGATGGGGCATCCCACGAGGGTTGTGATTACGCCGACAGGAAGGGACCCGAGCATCCTGGCCGCATTGTTGGCAGCCAGAAGCATCACGGCCCCCACGAGCCCCGAGGCCGGTATCAGATAGACCTGTTTGGATCCGACGAAGGCCCTTGCCATGTGCGGGGAAATGAGGCCGATGAACCCTATCGTCCCCGTGAAGCTGACGATGGAAGCTATCATCACCGAGACGCCGAGGGATGACAGTATCCTGACTCTGAAAGGATCTACGCCGACCGTATGCGAAAGATTGTCTCCGGACGTCAGGACATCGATCCTGGATGAGAAAACCATCAGCAGAGCCGTGCATGCCGCCGTAGGGACGAGCATCGTGGGCAGGTTGTCCCAATAACCGATCCCGATGTTGCCCAGATTCCATGAGTAAACCGCGCTCATCTGGGTGGGGTCCGCGGCTAGCATCAGGAGCGACGTGGACGCCGAGAAGAAGTACATCACCCCGATCCCGCAGAGGATCATCATCGTGTCGGTCATCTTTCTCGCGATCGACAGAAACAGTATGACGGCCATCGGGACCAGCGACAGCAGAAAAGCGTTGGCTATCACCGAGGCGTCGCCCATCAGGCCGGGGATTATGGAGATCCCCATCACCAGCGACAGGACCGCTCCCAGCGACGCGCCGGACGATACGCCCATCGTATAAGGGTCCGCCAGCGGGTTCCTCATCACGGCCTGCATCACAGATCCGCATACTCCCAGCGCGAACCCGGTTATCACGGCCATGATGCTGGAGGTCAGGCGCACATCCCATACGACGAAGTCGGTTCTGTCGCCCGGAGGATTCCCCGTGAGATGGGATATGATGATGTCCAGGACTTCTCCGGGGGACACGCTGTACGCGCCCAGCGCCGGGGAGACGACCAGCATAGCCGCAAGGAGCGCGCCTGCCGCGGCCAGGAACGCCGTCTTTTTCCGGCGGGCGGAGAGGAATCTCGGCAGGAAGTCATCCCAGGTCAGTATATCCCCCCGTATCCTTTCTTCCTTATGATTACGTAAAGGAACAGCGGCCCGCCTATGAACATCAGGATGATCCCTACAGGTATTTCGTATGGGAACACGACCAGCCTGGCAATGGTGTCGGTCACCAGCAGAAGGGCGGATCCGAACGCTATCGACGCCGGTATGACGAATCTGTTGTCCGAGCCTATGGCCATCCTGACGATGTGCGGGGCTACCAGGCCGACGAACCCTAGGATACCTGTGAAGCTGATTATGGACGCCACCATGACGGACAGGACGAGGAGAAGCACGGTCCTGAAGTTGTCCACATCCAGACCCATGCTGCGGGCCTGGTCGTCCCCCATCATCATGACGTTGAGCTTCCCGGACATCGCGAGCATCGCGGAGCATCCGAGGATTGAGACGATGCCGGGCACCCAAAGGTCGCTCCAGATGACGTTGTCCAGGGATCCGATCGTCCACAGGTATGCCGCGGACAGGGTCTCCCCCTCCTGATGGACGAGTATCAGCGTGTTGATCGCGCCGAAAAGATACGACATTATCGTACCCATCAGGATCAGCGTCGCCGGGGACGTGCTGATCAGCCTGGACACCAGGATGACTATGAACGCGGGGATCAGAGCCACCAGGAACGACATTCCCATGATGCCGTAAACCGACGGGCCGGTGAAGGCGAATCCCATGGCGATGGCTATTATCGCCCCCAGGCAGGCTCCCGAGGACATTCCCGTGGTGTACGGATCCGCAAGAGGGTTGGACATTATGCTCTGCATCACCGTCCCGCACACGGCGAGGGAAGATCCCGCCACTATAGCCAGGACGGTCCTCGGCAGCCTCATCTGGCAGACCACGAAGTCGTCCCAGTATTCCGGGGTGGCGTACTCGTATCTCGCCCCGGCTATGTGGTCCCATATTATCCTGTAGACGTCGAGGACGCCGATGGGCCTCCCGTCCACCAGGCAGGACACGCCCGCGGCCACGATCAGGACGGCCAGAGCCGCCAGTATGAAAACCATCTTGTGGCGCACGTATCTGAGGTATCCGTCGGCGAAGTCCTGCTCGGGCATGGGATCGCACCGGTCCGTTCAGCATTACGTAAGGCCTTCCGCCGTGGTCCTCGACATCGGCGTCCACCTCGTAGACGGCGCGTATGTTTTCCGGAGTCAGCACCTCCCAGGGCGTCCCTGAGATGAAGACCTTGCCCCCGCTCAGGAGAACCATCCTGTCGGAGTATTTCGCGGCTATGTTCAGCTCGTGGCTCACCATCACCACGGAGATCCCGTTTTCATGGGACAGATCCCGGAGGAGGCCCGCCACTTCCATCTGATGCTTGATGTCCAGATTGGCCGTCGGCTCGTCCAGCAGGATGACCTTGGGCTCCTGGACCAGTCCCCTGGCTATCATGACTTTCTGGCGCTGGCCGGCCGAGAGCTCTGAGAACGGGCGGAAAGCCAGGTCTTCCATCCCCAGCTTTTCCAGGATCGAATGGGCCGCCTTCAGATCGTCTCTGGCGGAGCCTATCCTGCTGTACGGGTGGCGCCCCATGATCACGATGTCTATCACGCTGAGCGGGAAATTGGATGCCGAAGAGTATGGGACGTAGCCCATGATCCTGGCCAGTTCCCTGAGGCTGTATTCCGAGACATCCTTCCCGTCGACCAGGACCTTCCCTCCGGAAGGGGTCAGCAGACGGTTCAGGCAGTGCAGAAACGTAGATTTCCCGACGCCGTTGGGCCCTATGATGGATACGATCTCCCCCTCCGAGAAGCCGAGGGAAACCGATTCCAGGACGCTTTTGTCCTTGTAGGAGAAGGACATGCCGGCCGTCTCTACTTGCATGATTATTGGATGTATCATCCGGTATAAAACGATGGACAAGAATCCTGCTGAGCTCGGGAGGCATGTCCGATCGGCGGATTCTTGCCGAAGCAATCCGTAATGCAAGCCGGAAGGAGGCGTATGGCGCCTCCATTTCCGGAAAATGGCGCGTCCGGCTTACGAAGAGGAGTCCTGCGGTTTCCTTTCCTTCTGCAGCCTTTCTTTCGCGTAATTGGCGCAGTAGGCGATGCCCATCATTATCACGACACCCAGCATGATCGGCACGAACAGGCGGTCGATGGAGGCGAAACCACTCATGACGCAGGTGATGGCCGTGGCGCCTCCGGGAGGGTGTATGGTCCCGGTGAGCATCATCGTTATTATGGCGAGGCATCCGGCGATGCCTATCCCGGCCCATTTCCATTCCTCGAAGCATCCCGCCTTTACAAGGATGAATGCGGTGGCTATCCCGATGATCCCGGAGAACAGATGCCCGAAGAAGACGTTCTTGGGCTTCGAGAAAGGGGCCTTGGGCGCGCCGTATATGAGCACGGCAGTGGCTCCGAAAGAGGCCACCAAGTACGGGTTAGACAGCGTCTGGTCAAGGAACGCGAGGAAGGCCAGCGCGGCGAATGCTGCTGCCGCTGTTATCACTATAGTCGTTCCGCTGTATTTCTCGCTCGGTCTGAACGGATTATCCATTTTATCTGCCTTCTGGGTCCCTGCAGGGGAGGCCCCCGCAGGCTAAGATGTTTGTTCATTCGATCTTCAGCGCGACCATGTCATTCCGCACGTCGCTGTTGGCCCTGATTCCGAAGCTCTTCGACAGGACGCCCAAGATCCCGGGGGTTATGAACGCCGGCAGCCTCGGACCCAGCATGATGTCTTTGACGCCGAGGCTCAGCAGAGTCAGCAGAACCAGGACGGCCTTCTGTTCGTACCAGGATATGTTGAACGACAGTGGGAGCCCGTTCACGTCCGTGCCGAAGGCTTCGGCCAGCGCGTTGGCTATCACGACGAGGGAGTAGCAGTCATTGCACTGGCCAGCGTCGATCACGCGCGGGATGCCTCCGATGTCCCCGAGGTCGAGCTTGTTGTATCTGTATTTGGCGCATCCGGCGGTCAGTATAACGGTGTCTTTTGGAAGGCTTTCCGCGAACTCAGTGTAGTATGACCTCTTGCCGTAGCGTCCGTCGCATCCCGCCATGACGACGAACCTCTTTATGGCTCCGGTTTTGACGGCCCCGATTATCTTGTCCGCGAGGGCAAGCGTCTGCGCGTGACCGAACCCGATTGTGAGCTCCTTGTTGTCCAATTCCTTGGGTGCGGGGCATCTTTTGGCCATCTCTATGATCTCGGAGAAGTCTTTCTTCCCGCCGGCGGCGAAAATATGCTTCACCCCATCGATTCCTGCGGTCCCGGTGGTGAACAGTCTTCCCCTATAGGATTCGTAGGGGATGAGGACGCAGTTGGTGGTTGCGAGTATGGGGCCGCCGAAGGAATCGAATTCCTCCTTCTGCCTGTGCCAAGCCCCGCCGTAGTTCCCGACCAGGTTGCGGTATTTCTTGAATGCGGGATACGCGTTGGCAGGGAGCATCTCGCCGTGGGTGTACACGTCTACGCCGGTGCCCTGGGTCTGCTCGAGGAGCTGTTCTAGATCCTTCAGGTCGTGGCCGGTGATCAGTATGCCGGGATTCTTTCCCGTCCCGGTCTTTACCTTGGTGATTTCCGGGGTGCCGTACGCTCCGGTGTTGGCCCTGTCAAGCAGGGCGAGGCATTCCGCTCCCACGGATCCGCATTCCATGTTCAGGGCGATGAGCTCTTCGGCGGATTTGCTCTCAGGAAGGGATGACAGAGCCTTCCTGATGAACGCCGTTATTCTCCCGTCCTCGGCACCGAGTATCGCGGCGTGATGGTAGTATGCGGCCATGCCTTTCAGTCCGAACAGGAGCAGCTCCTTGAGCGATCTGAGGTCTGCGTCCGTATCCAGGGATATGATGTCCTTGCATCTGATTGCGGCGCCATTCCCGGTCAGAGTTCTGGCTTTCTCGGTTTGGGCATCGATCCTGGCCTTGTCGAAGTTGGTGTTGCTGAGAGTCATGAAAAGGCCGTCGACTATAGTCTTATCAATCTCGGCGCTCTCCTTGCCGGAAGCGGACAGCTCTATGAGCGTCCCTATGAGAATGTCCTGGCTT
>JAEEJP010000044.1 GCA_016281925.1 Methanomassiliicoccaceae archaeon | reverse complement strand
CGGTCAAGGAGGAGCGCATAAACGCCGGGGACCGCCTGGACTCGCCTTCGATCAACGCCCCCGACGGATACGCCCACGCCGGCTGGAAGACCGCGGCCGGGAGGGAATGGAACTTCGCGGCGGACGCCTTCACGGAGGACATCGTCCTCATCCCGATCTTCGTCAGCATCTTCAGCGTCGACGTAGACGGGACATCCCTGCGCGTCTCGCTGGACAGGAACGCGAACGTCTCGTCCGCGACAATAACCTACTCCGACGACCAGGCCAACCCCATAAGCTACACCCCAGGGGACATCATCGCGCCGCACGAAGCCCCCGCGGACTACCGCGGATGGGTGAATGTCACAGCGGACACCGACAGGGGCGAGCTCACGGCCAGATGGGACTACAGGACGGCCGCCGAAGACCACCAGGATTCCGAGGGCGGGCTGAGCATGATCCAGATAGGCATCGCAATCGCGGCCGTCATCGCGCTGCTGGCGCTGGCGAGGTGGTACCTATGAACGGGAACCGCGCTTTCGCATGGTTCGCGGTCGCGCTGATGCTGGCCACCCCGCTGGTGGCCGTGGCCGCGGACGACAGGGAGGAGACCGAGGTGGACGGCATGGTTCCATTGCTGATCATGCCTGCCTTCGTCTTCTACGGCAACGTGACGGCGGCACTCCTCGGAGGGTTAGCCGTTGGCTCGCTGGCCACCTATGTCCTGATGAGCTCGAACGACCCCGACGTCCAGCCGTACCTGCGGCTGATGTCCGCCCGCGACGTCTCGAACATCATGGACACGGCCGCCAAGTTCACGGACAACGCCAACGCCAACTACGCCCAGCTCTGGGGCATGACCAAGGAGCACTGGATAAGGCAGGCGGAGCTCGAAGCATACGCCGAATGGGAGGACGGGGAGAGCCTCGATATAGACGCGCTGCTGACGAACGCGACGCTGTACCGCAACGCCGCCGTCATGAGCGCCAACGCAGTGGCGCAGTTCGACTACGCCACCGACGCGCTCGAAAAGAGCACCGAAAGATGGGGCACCGACGGGACGTACAGCGGCAAGATGAACGTGAGGTTCTCCGGCCCCCTCGACGGGTTCTCCGGCGCCAGCGGGCACTGGAACGCCGACATGGCCGCGGTCGCGGACGCGAGGAATGCCATCGGATACGGATACGTCTACGTCGGCGATGTGGGCCGCGACGAGGTCCTGACCGTGGAGGAAAAGGACGGGAGCCCCTACGAGCCCGGATGGATCTACACCTTCTCCGACGGCACGGAACTGAGCAATTCCAAGCACATCTACACCCTGAACAAGGGGAAGCACTACCTCTCGGACCTGGACGGCTTCGAGCCCGGGATATACGAGATCAAGAACGCAATCATCGCCGGGGACACCCTGGCGGAGACCCAGAGGGCAAACTCGCTGGACCTCATGCCCGGGCTGGCCTTCAGGGCCGACGGCGGGGACGCGAACCTGGCATACCTCAAGGACGGGAAGATCATGTGCAACGGCACGGAGCTCTCGGACATGACGTTCCGGGTCGTCCTCGCGCAGGGCGACTACCCCGCCGGCGAATACGACAATCTCCCGGATGCGGTCAGCCTGAATGGGATGCTGGAATCTTACGGCGAGCTCCTGGACAGGATGGCATTGACCGCGACCAACGCGGCGAACGCCGCCGGGTCCGTCTGGGGCATCTACTCCGCCGCGGGAGCCAGCAGCTACACCGTGACCACCCTGATGAATTCGTTCAACTACGAGGGCTGGTTCCTCTCAGAAGGGATGAACAAGGCCGCCGAGCTCTCCGCGATGAGCCAGCTCGGCGAGTACTGGAAGGAGTACGGGAGCGACCTGAAGGACCTCTACGTCGGCCTATACAGCGCCGAGGACATGCCCTACGCGCCCTTCGTCCGCGGGTCGATCTACGACGAGTACGGGAACCTGATGCACGAGGACGTGGTCTACACCCCGTTCTTCCAGACGAAGGACGTGACAATGATCACGGGCGCGGACGTGACCGTGGGACAGAGCACGCTCGTTATGATCTGGGGCAAGGCCGATGGGAGAAGCCTCCAGCAGTGGTACTCCGACTCGGTCAGCGGGGGGACGGTCTACTACGGCGCCACCTTCGCCGGGAAGGGGTACAAACTTACCAACACGGAGCTGGCGATCTGCAAGGACGGCCAGAGCCCCCCGATGGAGACCGTGGGCGAGATAAAGTTCGACGTCACCGAGGTCAACTTCATCGACCCCAACCTCATCAAGAGGGACTCCGACCCCGACCCGGAGCCGGCCGGCACCAACTGGATCTTCGTGGTTGCGATGGTGCTGGGCCTCTTCTGCGCCGCCTACGGGCTGTACGCGAGGAACCCGCTCTACATCGCGCTCGGGATTGGCCTGGCTCTGTTCGCAGTCTTCTTCGCGGATTCCGTCTGGGACTGGATAAGCCGCCAGAAGGCGCTGGGAGGGCTTCTGCGATGATTGCGGGCCGCAAACGTTCTAATGTGCTCAAGCGGTCAGCAATACCCAACAGGGAGACTGGAAAATGCTCGGAAGACTGAGGCAAGCGTTCGCGGGAAAGAGACGGGCCGCCGTCTCCTTCTCCAAGAAAGGCTCGTACAGCAGGTGCGTGGAGACTGTTCTCCACATACACAGGGCCGTCATCATCAAATCGGGGGAGGCCCGCGAGATCGGGCTCGAAGATGCGGTGATAAGCATGGCCGCCGTGGAAGGCTTCTGCGACCGCCTGGAATACTGCGGGGACTGCTTCTCAAAGGCCGCGCTGGCGATCGATTACGTCGCCAATTTCCACCCGTTCATGGAGGGGAACAAGCGGACCGCGTTCGAGCTTGCCGTGCGCCTCCTGAAGAACGGCGGATACGAACTGAACGACGACGACGCGACGCTCCTTTTCATAAGGGACGTGGCGAGAGGGATGTACGACAGAGAGGAGGTAGAAATGTGGCTGAGACGCAACTCGCGCCTCAGCACTTCTTGAGGTTCTCGAACACGTAGGCGTAGCGCTTCATGTCCTGCTCAATCTCCTCGTCTGTGATCCCGTATTCGAGCCCTCCGTACGGGGGGACGTCCTTGGGGTCACGGGCCTTGGGCTTCCTGGGCATGGGATATGGAACCGCCTGCACGCTCAAAAACCTGTCGGACCCAGCATGGAGAGAAGAATGCCGAAAACGATACGGGAATGATATGATGGACGCGGAAGAGATAGGGGGCGCGGCGGAGGCCGCCGGATCCCTGATAGGGTTCCTCCAGGAGCACTGGCTGGCGCTGGCGCTCACCGGGGAGATCGTCGGGGCGGTGCTCGCAATCAAGTTCGGGCACTACTACCGCGGGATCGTGTGGCTCCTGGCCGCGCTGGCCACCGTATGGGCGGGGGCGCTGGGATGATCACCGAGTACACCCGCGGGACGAGGCGCAACGACCTGGACACCTGGTACACCTTCACCTACAGCAACGGCATCCGCGCGACCCTCTCGGAGTACCGGGGGGACGTCCGCGAGCTGGAGGACCTGGGGAGGAGGCTGTCGGCCGAGAAGGGGCGCGAGATAAGGATGAGGCGCCACTGCGGCGGGACGGACCGCCTCCACGCGATCTTCCAGAACGGAAGGAAGACGGCGCGAGGGGGGAGAGATGACCGGAGAGAGCGGAATGGCGGGGCCCGTATGGGGCGTGTGCGCCGCGGTCAGCCGGAAGGAGGCGCCCGGGTTCGCCCGGTTCCTCGCCGGGGCCGGGAAGGCGCCGGAGGCCCAGGGCCGCGGGGACTGCGTCGGGTTCGCGTTCGGCGGGCTCGACGAGGCGGCGGCCAAGGACCTGGAAAGGGAGATCATGGGATACCTCGGCGAGCTCCCGGAAGGCGAATGGCTGGCCGTGGAGACGCAGAAGACCGTGAACAGGCGCGGGGACGGCCTGTCGTCGTTCTCCGCGTGCGTGGAGCTGGGAGGGTTCCCCGACTGCGAGCGCGGATGGGCTTAGGCCGCCGCGCTGAGGGGCCCGGAGCCCTTCGGGACCCCGGTGGACCCCGGCGGAATCGCCGGGGGAGAATGCGAGTCCAGAGGGCCCGGCGGGAGGGCCAGGACAGACGGACGGGGGAGGCTCCGCCTCTTCCGCCCGAAAAATCCCGAAAACGCTTCGGAAAGGAGTTGATAGTTTGAGATACGGATGGAAGGACAACTGCGCCAGGTGCAGGGGGAAGGCCAAGGGGGCCGTGAACATAGTCGCGGTCATGAACACCCTCCCGGACCAGGCGAGGATGAGGAGGATGGTGGAGGCCGAGTACACCCCCAAATCGCTCATCAGAGCGGTGAGGAGGGAGTACGACCCCACCTACATCGACTACTACGGGATAGCCACGGCCACGGCGTGGTGGCTCAAGGGATACTGCGAGAGGTACGGGCTGGAAGTGCCCGGGACCGATCTGACCGACTACGCCGCCGAGCTGGTGAGGAGGGCGAAGGCATGAGCGCCGCGAACCTGTACGGAAAACGCACGGGTTCGGGGAAGGCCGTTGCCGGCGCGAGGAAGGCCCCTGCGGGGGCGAAGACAGCGAGGACGGTGCGGAGCACCTCCGCGGGCGCAAGACGCGCCACAGGCCGTCCTGTCGCAAAGACGAAGGCATCCGCGAGGAAACCTCCGGCAAGGAAGCTGCCGGCGAAGCCCGCAACGAGAAGGGCCCGCAAACGAGGAATATATGCCGAAAACGATTCGGGAATACGGTGAGAAAGATGAGTTTGGAGATCGTCGAGAGAATCAACCTGGCACAGGTGAAGTGCCCGTTCTGCAGGAGGAGGCTGCCCCCGCTCGAAGTGGGGGACATAGACGAGGCGGGCGGCACGAGCATGTCCGGGTTCGGGGACTGGGAATGCCCCAACTGCGGGAGGGAGGGGATGTTCCGCTGGGACGCCTCCTTCACCAACCTTGATCTGGTGGACGAGGAAGTCGAATCCGTTTAGACCTGCGCCACCGCCGAGCAGATGAGGAGGCCGGGCGTGAAATCCGGCAACATCAAGGCCAGAGGGGACCGCGGGGCCCCGGCCAAGAGGGCAGCCCCGAAGAGGGCCCCGGCCAAGAGGAAGGCGCCCGCGAAGAAGGCGGCACCCAGGAAAGCGCCGGCCAGGAAGCAGGCGCCGAAGGCGAAGCCCAGGAACGCGGCCCCGCCGAGGAGGCCGGCACCTCCCAGGAGACCCGCCCCGGCGGCGAGGATACCCGCGAGAAGGGTGCCCGCGAGGGCCGCCCCGGTCGCGGCGAAGCGCACGCCCATCAGATACGACGGCAGCTGGAGGGCCCGAGGGAGATGATACAGAGGCCCGCGAAGAGGCACGCGGCCCGCTACGGGAGGGCCGACGAGGACCCCGAGGAGACCGTGTTCGACGCGGTCGCCGCCTACATGGAGTCCCATCCGGCCGCCGCCATGGAGGTCGGCAGGCGCTACCTGGCCGAGATAGACCCGGAAGGGGCCCCGATGACCATGGACGAGTTCCGCAGGGAGCTCAGGCGCATGGACCCGGAGGATGCCTTCGAGATGGGGCTGAAATCGGCGGAGACCTTCGACCGCAGGAACCGCCTGGTGGTCGAGGCCGACGGCGGCTTCTCCACGATCTCCGACTCCGAGTTCTCCCGGCAGTGCGCCGCGCTGGCCGGGGACGAGGACTTCGTCACGTCCGTGATGTGCGGCCAGGTCGCCATCCCGAGGCAGATGGCGGAGGTCGTCGGCCGCTACGTGGACAAGAGGGAGCTCTACATCGAGCGCAGGCCCAGGAAGGCCATGGCTTCGATCGGGAGGAGGCTGAGCAGGCTCCGCCCGAGGGGCAGGAGGCGCCGATGGCGTGCCCCTGGTGCGGGTCGAGGAAGCAGTCCGGGCGCAGGCTCGCGGGCGACATCGAGGTCCGCGGGTAGAGGGTCAGGACGTTCGAGTGCGGATGCGCCAGGTGCGGGGGGACCTACTCCGTCACCGTGAGGGCGTGCCCGGGGGGCGGGATCACCGCCTCCGTGAAGGGCATGAGCCCGGGGAGGGACGTGGGCCCCTCCGCGGCGGAGAGGGCCGCCTGGCTGCTCCCCCACAGGGGGGAGGACCCCCGCAGATTCTGGAGAACGAGAAGATGAGGACGAAGAGCGAGAAAGTGTACGACGAGGCCGACGAGCTGGCCTGGAGGATAGCCTCCCTGGCGAAGGAGCTCGACCCCTACGAGTTCTACGACACGGCGCTGGCGTCGGGCTGCGACCCGGGCGACGCCCTGGGAAGCCTGGCCGTGGAGACGAGGATGCTCCTGCTTTCCGGCAGGAAGGCGGAGGCGGCGGCCTATCTCGCCGGGTACGACCCGGACGAGGTGGCCGATGGATACGGGAAGGACACCGCGAAGGAGCTCAGAGCGGTGATGAAAGCGCTGGAGAAATTCCGACGGAGGGAATGGCATGATATGTTCGGGCGCCGAGAGGCGCGTGGAGAAGGCCGAGAGGCTCGGCATGGACGTGGCGAGGTTCCTGGAGGCGGCGGACCCCTGGACGTTCAGGAGGAAGCTGCGGCCGCTGGAGACCGTGACCGAGGGGATCAGAAGGAGGGCGGACGAGGTCCGCAGGCAGCTTCTGAACGGGAACGCCGACATCGTCGTCGGCTGGATAACCGAGACGGAGCCGACCTGCGACAAGTGCGTCAAGAGGATGAACGCCCTGATCAGGGAGGTGCGCTCCTTCCGATGGGGAGCATTTTCCCGAAAACATTTCGGAATCATGAGGATGCGAAAATGAAGCTGATGACGAAGGAAATAGAGGACGCCTTCAGGAAATACGGGCTCTACTCCCAGGACGGGAAGGGAGGGGAGTCCAAGGTCGTGGTGAAATACTTCGGCGGGTCCGCGGCGACCTGGCTGATAACCGAAGGCGAAAAGGAGCCGGACGGGGACTGGACCTTCTTCGGCCTGGTCACGCTGGGCCTGCCGGACCCCATGCACCCCGGGGACCTGCTCTGGGAATGGGGGTACGTGTCGCTGAGGGAGCTGGAGAGGCTGAGGTTCCCGCCGTTCGGGCTGCCGGCCGAGAGGGACGTCTGGGTGAAGCCAGGGAAGACCAAGGTGAAGGACCACGTGTTCATGACCGGCCTGTACGGGGGGAGGAGGCGATGATCCCGCAGAGAAGGAGGATCGTCGGGTCCGCCCGCATGGGGACCGGGGCGGTGATGTCGCGCAACCTGCCGCCGGCGACAAGGGACATGCTTCTCGAGGAGGCGGACAGGGGGAGCATCCCCGCCGGGATCGAGATACTGAAGGAGGTCTACCTGGGCGACACCAGGGGCGCGGACCCGGTCGGGGCCAGGATAGCGAACGACCCGGAGGCCATGGATTTCTTCGCGGACTACTGGGAGTTCGTCCACTGGGACTGCCGCGGGAACGAGCCGGCGCTTTCGGAAGTGATGTTCGAGGGGCTCATCGACATGCTGATGCGCCCGGAGCACGAGTAGGAATACCTCATCCCGGACGGGAAGGAATGGGCCGGGAAGACGCAGATCGAGCTGTGCAAGAGGATGATGGCCCTGAGCAGGAAGTACGTCAAGATGGCGAAGAAGGAGGCGAAGAGATGAGCCGCATCTACCGCCAGAATAATAAACGGGAATGCGATGTAGCAAATACCGTTCCGCCGAAAATTGTCCGGGTCGTTTCGGTACTCCCGGCCCCATCGCGCGGTACGGCATTCTTTTCCAGCTGTCCCCTCCATCAGGGTCGCCTTTCTGCTCCATCGAACATTCCCGAAAACATTTTGGAAATATCTACGGAGACCGGAAACATGAGAATGGATGCATGCGGGAAGACCGCAGACATGAGAATGGATGCATGCGAGGGGAAGAGCGAGAGAGCAGAGACCGCGGGGGCGAGGAGATGACATCGGAATGGCGCAGGAAGGCCGAGAAGTACCTCCGCGAGAACCCGAAAGCCGCCGCATCCGTTGCGACGAGGCTCCTGGACGACTTCAGCCTGTGCGACTATGTCATGACCCTGAAGGAATTCGACGAATACCTCGACAACGAAGGTGGCAGGGCGGCATTCTGGGAGTTCGGAGAGTTCCGGGGCAACGTGACCGACAAGGACGCATGGGTCTATCTGGAGACAGACCGCGACCATCTCGGCAAGCCGCTCTACGTCGAGGGCATCCGCGACGACAGCCGCGCAGGAGCGAAGTTCGTCGAGATCCTCGACTCGCTGGAATTCCTGGACGACATCGAGAACGGCGGAATCCCGGACGACTACCTTCCGAGGGAGATCAGGCTGGTCACCAAGAGCGCCAGCACCAAAAGGAAGGCCCCGGCCAGGAAGACGCCCGCGAAGAGGAATGCCCCGGCCAGGAAGAAGACGGGGGCGAGGAGATGACTACCGCGACAGGGCCGGAAAGGACGCCGTGCCCCCGCTGCGGCAGGTCCCCCCTCATCTTCGATTACGACACCTCCACGCTCTACACCTACGGCGCCGGCGGGACTGACATCACCGTCGAATGCGACTACCAGTGCCCCGCGTGCGGGGAGAGGTTCAGGGGAACCGTGCACGCCACCGCCGACTGGGGCTACATGAACGTACTGGAGGACGGGGATTACGGGGAGGAGTTCAACTTCGACTACGACGGCGTAATCAGGCCGGCGAAATCGCAGTCGAGGAAGGCCCCAGCAAGAAGGAAAGCGCCGGCGAAGAAACCTGCCGCCAAGCGCAGGGCCGCGGGGGCGAGGAGATGAGCAGGCACAGCGCCGCCGACGTCAAGGCGGCCAACGACTACCTACGCAGGAACATGGACCTCCTGGAGGCCGTCGTAAAGGAGTACGACTCCGGCCACGAGATGGGGATCCCGATGACGATAAGCGAGACGGAGGAGCTGTTCGACCTCATCGCGTCGCGCGACCCGACAGAGCTGTTCGACCTCGGCGCTACGACCGGCGAGACCTGGGGCGAGATCTTCGGATGGCAGTACATAGCGTACGACGGCGAGAGCCTCTACGAGGCGGACCGGGACGACCTGGAAAGCAGGCTCCTGAGCGCCCTGAAGAAGCACCCGATCGCCGAATGGGTCCTCGAAGGGAACAGCAGCCACTACCTCGGAGAGCTCGAAGGCATCATAGACCGCCCCGGGGCAGCCAGCAGGAACGCCCGCAGGCCGGGGAGGAAACCCGGGGCGACCGCCAAGAGGAAGGCGGCGGCCAGGAAAGGGGCAACCAAGAAGGTGCCCGCGAAGAAGACCACGGCGAAGAAGCCCGCCGCCAAGCGCAGGGCCCCGGGAGCGAAGAGATGACCCAGTACAGAGTGGTCGACGTTTCGTACAAGACGTACGGGCTGTTCAGCTCCAAGACCGCCGCCGCGAAGTTCATCAGAGAGCAGAGGGCGGCCGGGAAGAGGGACCTGGGCATGGTGCCCGAGGAGGCCCCGAAGAAGGCCAAGGCGTCGAAGCCGAAGGCCCCTGCCAAGCCCAGGGCGGCGCCTGCCAAACCGAAAGCGGCTCCGGCGAAACCCAAGGCCCCGGCCAAGCCGAAGGCGGCCCCGAAGCCCAAAACACCCACCAGACCGAAAGCGTCACCAGCGAAGCCGAAAGCGATTCCGGCCAAGCCAAGAACCCCAGCAAGACCGAAAGCCGGTGCGCCCGCGAAATGGGACCTCATGAAGAAGGTCCCCAGCGCCGGGTTCGAGGTCAGGACCGACGTCCCCGGGATCGAAAAGCCCAGGATCGAGGCCGGGCCGGACGGGACCTTCCTGGTCCTGTTCCCCAGGTTCAGATCAGGGGACGAACAGCACGCCACCGACGAGCTCTACAACGCGTTCATGAAGGGGGAGCTCACCGGATATTCGCCCCTCGGGCGCGGCCGCACCCTCCTCACGATGCTGGAGGGCGGGACCGACTTCTTCGAGGACGTCTGCAGATACCACGACTTCCTGATAACCTGCGGGGAGTTCGCCTTCGGGTGCGCCGTCATCCTCTGGAAAACCGACGGCACCGTCGTGGCCGCAAGCTGGGTAGGCCACCCGCACAGGCCGGCCGGAATGCAGGGCAGTCTCAGCCGCTTCACCAACGCCGGGAAATACCTCGCGTCCAGGGGGCTCCCCCCGCTGATGAGCGAGAGCTTCGAGCAGCTCTGGGAGAAGACCGCCGGCGAGGGGAAGACGCTCATGGAAGCCTACGCCTACAATCCGTGGGTCGGCATGCTCCCCGAATGCGAATGGGCGCTCGTAGAGGGCATGTCGGACGCGATGGGCATCAGCATGGGCGAGGCCGCGAGGATCGCGGACCCGGAGGGCAGGATGCCGCCCGGCCCGTGGGGCGGGAGGACGTGGCCCACGAGGGGCGATTTCAGGGTCCAGATGAGGCCGTTCCTGGGGGAGGACCGAGATGGCCGCAATGGGCTTGAACAAAGCCATGGGAACCGTTGGCACGGGGTTGCGAGGGTGATGGGATGAGATCGGACGGAAGGCTGTTCCTCAAGATCGATGAGTCCGGTTCACCGGGCAAGAAAACGAAATACCAGACCCATTACGTCATGGCCGGTTGCCTGGTAGCGGACACGGACGCGTTCGAGGGCATAACCGAGAGGTACCACTCCAAAACGGAGCTGAAGTTCTACACCAACCCAGAGCTCCGCGAGGAGATTCTGAGAGACGCGGAACCTCTGGTCGAGGCGGTCTATTTCGTCCAGTACAGCAAAGGAAAGCACGGATGGGACGGGTCCGGGGACAAGCGGGCCCTCCACCGTAGCATGCTGTACTCGCTCGTGCGCGGAATCGCTAACGACGGCTGCGCAGAAAGGATCGACGTTGTAATCGACCACAACAAGCTGATTCCAGACGAGGAAGCGAGGGCACTGGCCCATGAGATATGCGAGAAAGCCGGGATCAGAGCCAATGTTATGGTCGGCGATTCCGCATACGACTACGGCCTCCAGACGAACGATTTCTTCGTCGGGGCGGTGGGATACAACTACAACACGCCAAGGGAGCCGAACTCCCGGGGCAACAAATATTTCGGGATATTCGCAGGCAAAGCAATCGAAATCCCGTTCAGAGAATTCCGGGGCAGAATCGCGGTCAAAAACGGGAATCGTAGGAAACCCGGGACTCCACCACTGGCAGAGACCCGGGCCACACAAACGTCCTACGGCCCTGGGACGCCGGCCTTGAGAGCAGGGCGCCTTAATAGCAAATCAGCACGGGATTCGCGCTATTTAAAGCGTCCGAGGGAAGGATGGAACAGCGGATTCCCAGGACGCATCGCCACCGCGCAGACGCGCCGCAAACTTTTCAGAAGGAGATCACCGAGATGATTCAGGATAACAGTTTTCCGATGGGGGCGGACCTATGACGGACCAGTACAGGGTCGTCGACAGTTCGTACAAGACGTACGGGCTGTTCAGCTCGAAGACGGCCGCCGCGAAATTCATCAGAGAGCAGAGGGCGGCCGGCAGGAGGGACCTCGGGATGGTCTCCGAGCCAGCGCCTAAAAAAACCAGAGGCAAGGCCAGGCCGAAAACGGCGCCGAAGCCGAAAGCGCCGGCGAAACCCAAGGCCGCGGCCAAGCCGAAAGCGCTCGCCAGACCGAAAGCGCCGGCGAAACCCAAGACGCCCAAAGCACCGGCCAAGCCGAAGGCGGCGCCGAAGCCGAAATCGGCTCCGAAGCCGAGGACGGTGGTCAGGCCCAGGGCGAAGGCGGAACCGAACGGGATGAGAAGGGTGCCCTGCGCCGGGTTCGAGGCCATGCTGGGCGTGCCCGGCATAAGGGATCCGAGGATCGAGGCCCAGCCGGACGGGACGTTCCTGGTGCTGTTCCCGGAGTTCGGGAAGAGGGCCGAGGGCGCGGCCGAAAGGGACCTCTGGGCGGCCATGAAGGCGGGCGAGCTCCGCCGCGGGACCGGATGGGAGCCCCTCTGGGAGGGCGCCGTCCTCTGCAGGCTGCTGGAAGATGGCGACGGGTTCTTCGAGAGGGTGTTCGGGTACGCGGGATTCCTGATGACCTCCGGACAGTGGGCCGGCGGATGCGCCACGGTCGTCTGGAAGAAGGACGGCGACGTCGCGTCCCTGAGCTGGGTCGGCCGGCCGGAAGGCCCGGTGAAGAGGGCCATCAAGCCAGGCCCCTACGCCGACGTCGGGGACTACCTGTCCACCAAGGGGCTCCCCCCGCTGATCCACATCAGCTTCCGGGAGCTCTGGGACAGGACCGCCGGCGAAGGGAAGACCCTCGCGGAAGCGTTCGCGGACGAGCCCTGGGCCTACATGCTCCCCGAATGCGGGCGGGCGCTGGCCGAGGGCACGTCGTCCGCGCTGGTCATGACGGCCGCGGATGCGGCGAGAGGGCTGGGGGTGAGGCTGTGACGGACCAGTACAGGGTCGTCGACAGTTCGTACAAGACGTACGGGATCTTCGGGTCCAAGACCGCCGCCGCGAAGTTCATCAGAGAGCAGAGGGCGGCCGGGAAGAGGGACCTCGGGATGATTTCCGAACCAGCGCCTAAAAAAACCAAAGGCACGCCTAAATCCAAGGCCGCGAAGCCCAAGGCGGCGGCCAAGCCGAAAGCTGCTCCCAAGCCGAAGGCAGCTCCCAAGCCGAAAGCCCCGGCGAAGCCCAAGACGCCGGCGAAGCCGAAGGCATCCCCCAGGCCCAAGGCGGCACCGAAACCGAAAGCGATCCCGAAGCCGAAAACACCGGCGAAGCCGAAGGCATCCCCCAGGCCCGACTACGCCGGGAGGTGGCTGAGAGGGCTGGACGACAACGGATCCCCGCACGGCATCAAGGCCAGCCTGAACGGGGACGGAAGGCCCGTCCTCGAACGCGCGGAAGGCCGGGACGCAATGGGTGCCGGCGAGATCCTGGAGGTCATCCGGTCCTCGAAGAAGGACCCGCTGATACTGGACTCCCGCTCGAACGCGCACGGGCACCGCGTCAAACGCTCCGAGGCCATGGCGATCATGGAGGCGAGGGCGGAGGACGAGGGGAGGGCCGGGAGATACGCGCCGGCACCGCCCCCGAAGCCCAAGGCCGCGCCCATGCCGGCGGCCCCGGCGAAGCCTGCGCCGAGGGAGATGATAGGGCCCGGGAAGCCGAAGGCAGCCGCCAAAGCTTCCGCGCCGGGGAAGGACTTCAAGCCCCTGCTGGACGCGTTCGCGGAGGTCTCCGACACGATGCCGCTCGCGTCCGGATGGGCCGTCGACGACAGCCACGTCATGGCCATGGCGCTCTCCTATCCCAGGGGAGGGTTCCTGGGCATGGGCTGGGGGGACGGCGAAGCCCTCGACCTGGGTACCGTCTCCGGGCTGACCGTCTCGGACGTCTACACGGCGGAGAGGTCGGAGGGGAGGCTGATTTTCAGGGGGAGATCGAAGACGGTCTCCGCCAAGACCGTATCCGGGGAGCCGCGCAGACCCCTGCGCATGGCCGAGGCCCACATCGGGTTCGAGATGGACGCGAAGGCGTTCCAGAGGGAGCTCCGCCGCGCCGGCATAATCGTCGGCGCCGGGGCCAAGGGATGGTCGGAATCCGCGTACCTTTACGAGGACCAGGGGGACCTGATGCTGAAGGTAGTCAGCGGCCTCGCGGAGCTGGACGCGGACGTCGGCGACGCCAGGTCCGTGAGCTACCAGGACGCGGGGGCGCACGCCCTCTTCGACACCCGGTACCTTGCGAGGCTGGCCAGGATCATGTCCCACGCGGACGGCCCGTGCCGCCTCTACATCGGGAAGGGCGCCCCGCTGAGGGCGGAGATGAGCATATGCGGCGTCGGCGCGGCCGTCTACATCGCGCCGAGAAGGGAGTGATCGCATGGCAAAGACCACAGGAAAGAGGATGAACGCGGCGATAAGGGCCGCGGAGCTCGGGGAATCGGAGGGGGTCCGCACAGGCAGGCAGGCGCTGTACGTCGGGGAGGACAGGATCCACATCACCGCGCTCAACTCGGACAATCCGCCGTTCGGGGTCGACACGGATCCGCTCGGGATCCCCCTGAAGCGCTCCAAGGGGGCGTTCGACGACGGCGAGGAATTCGACGCATCGACCGACGGGATGACGCTGATCCTGAAAAAAGGGCGGGACACCTTCCGCATCCCCCTCATGGAGGTGCCGGACCCGCCCCACGCGCCGAAGATGGACTTCGGGACCGGGGCCGACATCGACCTGGACGCGGAAGCTCTGAGGAAGGAGCTGAAGAAGGCCGGGAAGGGCGCCTACGCCACGATTATGGCCGGGTACGACAGCTACCTGAACAGGGTGGCGTTCGCCGTCGTGAGGGACGGGAGCGACAGAATCATCGGAGGGGCCCGCATAGGGCGCTGGGAGCCCAACGACGGGGAAGGGAGGATGCGGAGGGCAAGGTTCGACGCGGCGATGCTCCGCCGCACCCTCGGAAGGTCCAAGAAGCAGGGCCTGTCGATGGACGACGACTATCCCATGAGGGCCACCGACTATGACGACGAGTACCAGCTCTTCCTCGCGCCGAGGATAGCCGACAGGGACGTCGACAGGAGGCTCTGCTCGGAGGAGAACGATTACGTGAAGAGCCTGAACCTCGCGTCCCGCGCGGTCTGGGTGCTGGCCGACGGGAGCGTCTGCAGGACCGTCCCGTCCGGGAACGGGTTCTCCAGGATGGACCGCTACGACCCGAGGGGAGGGCTCCACATCGGGAGGACCGCGGCGGCCGGGACCCCGGTGGCGGGATACTGCGCGGCGGCCGGATGGGCCGAACCTCTGAGGAAGGTGGACCCGGGCGTCTGAGAGGCGTTCGCGGCGAAGGACCGCGGGGCCCTGCGCAGATATGCCAAAAGCATCCCCGAGCTGAAGGGGGCGAGACCGTGACCCTGACGGCGAGGGACGGCGCGGCGATAGCCGAGGGCTACTCCAAGGGGGAGGAATCGGCGTTCCGGCACGCCAGGCCGGACGAGGAGTTCCGCCTCCGCAGGGGCCTCCTGACCGTCATGAGGTGCAGGGCGTGCGCCTGGGAGCAGCACGACCAGCTGTTCATCGAGTCGGTCACGGACGACGGGGACGCGCTTTCGATAGCGACCCGCCTCCCCGACGAGGAATGCACGCCCGGGCCCGTGATCAGGCTCCCCTACGAGAGGGAGGCGAGGGCATGAGGCTGACATTCTGGAAAAGGAAAACCCGCGGCGGAAGGCCGGCGCCCAGATGGCGCGGGCGCGGTGCCGTGAGGAGCAGGAACGCGAAGAACCCTGCGGACTGGCTTCTCACGGAGTACGACGACGAAATCCCGATCCTATTCTCAGACGGGACCGTGGGGCTCGTGACTCGGGCCGAAGGCTATGACTGCTGGGAATTCTGGGAGGAATGGAAGGAAGAGACGGACGAAGACGGCAACCTCGTGAACGACCCGGAGAGCCTCATGATGGACGGCGAGGAGTACGACGGGGAGCTCTACATCGACAGGTACAGGCTGTCCGACGGGAAGTTCTTCCAGGGCGGATGCTACCTCTACTGGCCCCGGGACACCCTCGGCGCCTGGTGCGCGAGGAACGGGGAGCCCATGCCGGTCGCGGCGCTCCCGGAATGGGTCCGGGAGGCGCTCGAAGAGGGAGGCGACGCCGGACGCAGGAAGGCCGCGGAATACGTCAGGAAGATGACGGGGAGCGTGCGCCGATGATCCCGTCCCGGAACAAGCGGAACAGCATCCGCCTCGGCGAGAGGGATGTCGCCCGCTACTCCCGGCCCCCCGGGGGCCAGAGGATCTCCAGCAAGAAGACCAGCCGCAGGTTCGTCCCCAAGATCTACGGCAAGCGCTGGGTAGTGAAGGAGCACATCGAGGGCAAGGAGGTGATAGACCTGGGGGCCGGTGGGTGGCCCGAGCTCGTCTCGGAGCGCTTCCCGAACGTCGTCCCCCGCGACCCCTTCTGGCTCTCCGAGGGGGACAACGCGAGGGCCCTGCGGGGCGCCTACGACACGGCCATCATCTCCAACGTGCTGAACGTCATCGACAGCGACGCGGCCATCATCGACCTGCTGGAGCTGGCCAAGACGGTGGCCGACACCACCCTCATCAAGGTCTACGACTCCGGGAGGCCGGGCCCCACCAGGGACGGCTACCAGAGGGGCATCCCGCTGGAGGGATACCTGCCCTTCGCGTGGGCGGTCTTCGGGCGGGAGAACGTATCCATAAGGGACGGCATCATGGTATGCGAGAGCTGGTGACCATGAAGATCGTCAGAGACTGCTTCTACGTCCACAGGTCCAACCTCCGGGAGCTCACCAGAGCGTTCCCGGGTCTGGAGGACCAGATCCTCCGGATAGCGCGGAGCGCCGAGGGGACGGGCTGGGCCGTGGCGAAGCTGGACATAGGGAGGATGACGCTGTCGCTGATAGAGTCGCCGGACTGGGACGATGCCTACGAGCCGACGGTCGGGGGCAGCATGGTCTACGACCTGGGATCGTGGGACGGCGGGCCCCCGACCAGGACAGTGAAGGGAAGGGCGACGAACCCGCAGGTGTACCACATGAAGGAGCTGTTCGTGGCGCCCGACTACCGCGGGTTCGACCTCGGGAAGGCGAGGGAGCGCACCGCCGCGATAGAGCGCATCCCCGGGATCGACCCGAGGAGGAAGGGGAACTCCGACTACTGGGACGCGAAGATGAGGGAGGCCGGGATGCCCTCCGACAGGAGGCGGAGGCGATGCGGAGACCAAAGTTCCCCGGGAGAAGGCCCCGCGGGATCGTCATCGACCCGAACATCCGCCTGTACCACGGGAGCTCCGTCAGATTCGGCGACCCGAGGGCGGACGCCAGCTCCCTGCCGTGCGACTTCGGGAAGGGGTTCTACCTGACCCCGGACTATTCGAGGGCGGAGGAACGCGCCAGATATAAGCTGAAAGGCGGAACAGATGAGGCGTACGTCCTGGCATTCGACTACGACGACGAAGCGGCCGAGAGGGATTCGGCGTCCGGGAAAAGGCCGTTCATCATCACGTTCGAGGCCGGCAAGGAGTGGCTGGACTTCGTCGAGCGCAACTGGGACACCAGATACACCGGGATCCAGTACCTGACCACGTTCGACGGGATCATCATCGGGCCGTCGTCGGACGCGAATATAGAGAGGGTGCTGAGGGAGTACCGCAACAGCCCCAGGAGGCCGGAGGACGTCGAGAGGGCTCTTAGGGAGCTGGACCTCGAAAAGTACGGCGAACAGTATTTCTTCGGGTCGGACGAAGTCATGCGTAAATATCTGAAACGCGTGAGGAAAGCCGACAGGAAGGTGAGACGCTGACAGGCAGACGCAACAATATCCCGGAAGCCAGGATGCAAGAGTTCGTCGAATACGTGTACGAATCCTTCGCCCAATACCACGGCCTCGAATACGAGGAAGCCAAAGCGTTCATCGAGGACAGCGGGATCGTGCAGGAGATAAGGGACTTGATGCCCGAATATGTCTACGACACGTGCCAGCGCATCACACTCTATACGGACGGCCTGCTCAGACGCAACGGGGCCGCCCTGCCCCCGCTGATGGTCCACGAATGGGTGGAATGCTGCGACAGGGAAGACCTCGTCCACACCAACCCTTGGAGATACGACCCGGCCTCGAAGGCGTGGGTCAAAGCATGAGGCCCGCGCCCGCGGGCCTCTCCTTTTTTTCATCCGCGGACGATCCGTCGCGCGAAATCTTCCAAAGGCTTCCTGTCGGCCATGAATTCGCGGTACTTCCCGACGTGATGGCGGAGACAGCCGTTGCGCTGGATCCATGTCGTGCTGTCGATGCTGTCCGCCCCGGCGAGGTCGGCCCTCACCATCCTCTCCGCGGGCCCGATGCGCCCGACGTGGCACTGCATACCGCGCTCATGGGCGAACTTTGCCCATGTCTCCATAGTGGCGAGCTTCCAATCCATCGTACCGCGGACGAATATCGCCGAG
Organism: Methanomassiliicoccaceae archaeon; assembly: GCA_016281925.1. Taxonomy (GTDB): domain Archaea; phylum Thermoplasmatota; class Thermoplasmata; order Methanomassiliicoccales; family Methanomethylophilaceae; genus Methanoprimaticola. The sequence goes on along the minus strand of JAEEJP010000044.1, from coordinate 13,590 downwards.
ATCTGGCCGGGGATGGCAAATCCGTAGACGCTCTCCGGGGTCATGCCGTCCTGGACGGCCAGCGCCCATCTGAATCCAGGGAAGAGCTCGTCGAGGACGATGCGCCAATAGTGCGATCTCTTAAGGGATTCGTAGCCCCCGCCCACGATGTCGGGGAGGACGGCGAAGTCCGGCGTCCGGCCTTCCTCGGCGCACCGGGTCAGGATGTGCATGAACGCCGCGGGGTTCCAGCGCTTCCCTTGGGCATAGGCCGAATACGCGCCGTTGTCCACCGCGAAAAAAGGATAGTCCGAGGGATCGCGCCATCCGTCGCACATCATGAGCCCGACTCCGAGCTCCCTGCATGCCTCGCGGTTCGCCTTCGACCCGCCCGCGGTGTAGAGCCTCATGCGCGTCCCCCCTCGCCGCCGGACGGCTTCCTGAACATGAACCAGGAGGACGTCCTCCCGGACTTGCCGGAGTACATCGGCCTGACCGGGAAGAGGGGCGTGACCTCCCTCAAGGGGATCTCGGACTCGGACCATTTGAAGTTGAGGAACCCGCCGGGGCGGAGGACCCTGAAGCACTCCGAGAACCCGGCGGCGAGGTCGGCCTTCCATCCGGGCCCCAGCCGGCCGTACTTCTCCGTTATGATGCCGGAATGCGCTCTTATCAGATGAGGCGGGTCGAACACCACCAGCGCGAACCTTCCGTCCGGGAAGGGGATGGCCCTGAAGTCCCCGACGACGTCGGGCTCGACCTCCCAGGCGCTGACCGTCCCGTTGGCGTGCTCGTACTCTATGCGCACGCCCTTACGCGCGTCCATGTAGACCGTGTCGGCCCTGTCCTTGGACTCCCTGTCCCAGAACATTCTCGGCCCGCAGCAGACGTCCAGGATGTCGGCCGCCTCCTTCATCTCCGCCTCCTGTTCCAGTCCCCGGCCAGCGCCGTCAGGTACTCGGCGTACTTCTCCTTGCCGTACACCCTGTCCGCCGGGCGCTCCATCCGGAGGCCGCATTCGACGCAGGCGACCTAAACGAACGCTTCGTGGATGTACGGGCTGTCGAAGACACCGACCTCGCCCGGCCTGTAGTCCACTCTGACGTCCCATCCCCAGCACACATCCGCCCCGCAGCAGGGGCACGGAAGGAATTTTGGGAGGGTCATTCCCCGTCCCCCATCTTCGCGGCTGCCAGAAACGCGGCCCACATGTCGCTCCTCGCCTCCTGCATGATGCGGACGGCCTCGTCGATGTGCCTCACGGCCTCCCTGATGGCTGCCTGATGGTACGCGGTACCGGCCTCGGTCCTGAGAGATTCGATGGCCGCCTCCCTGGCGCGGTCGAGGTCCCTGATGCAATCCATCGCCTCGCTCACTGCCCTTCCCCCCTCGCAAGGACGGCCGTCTCACGCACGGCGGCCGCCCTCCCTGACCAGAACCGCCGTGTAGACGTAGGGCGCGTTCCAGTACCCCTCGACGGACGGGCGCTCGAACCTGGCCGAGAAGCCGCTCATCTCCGCCCAATCCTCGAAGAAGCTCCTGGGGATGAACAGCTTGTTCAGCCCGGCGTACTTCTCGTCGTACCCCGGGATCATGCCCCGGCGCATGTCGAGGTATTCCTCCCTCATGCCGGCGTCGTGGACGTCGACTATGACGGCCGTGTCGGCTTTCAGGGCCATCTTATCCAGGACTGCCCCGGCGTAATCGAGCGAGGGGAAGTACGCGAAGACGCTGTTCGAGAGCACCGCATCGTAGCGGATGTCCGTGGGCATGTCCCTGGCCTCCCCGCACGCGAGCTCGCGGACGCCGGGCCCGAGGACGCGCCTGGCAGTCTCCACCATCGCCGGGCTGTAGTCTATCCCGCCGACGCGGACGCCGTCCCTCTGCATGAGATAGAGGTTCGCGCCGCACCCGCACCCGACTTCGTAGACCGACCGGGGGGAGCCCATGGCGCGGTAGATCGAATCGTGGTATGCTCTCATGGCTTTGTAGTCGAGCTCGTGGGCGTCGTAGCCGGCCATCCTCTTGAGCTCCATGAAGACCGCCTCCGGGTCCCCCATGTCCACCGACCCGAGGCGGGAGTCCCTCCCCGACCAGATCCTGTTCCAGCCGCAGTCCGCGGCGCCGACCTTGCACTCGCTGCCCTTCATTATCATCGTCGTCTCCCGGACCCGACAGGAGCCTTTCCATGGCCATCCTGAGCACCGCGCTCTTCGGCTCGGAGCAGTATTCGGCGAACGCCTCCGCGAAAAAAACTTCGATCGCCGCGTTCACGAGGTCCTGGAGGGTCGTCTCCTGCCCTTCCATCGCCCCGAACGCGCGGAGGAGCTCGAGCCTCCTCCTGTTGTCCTCTGAAATCTCGTAAGACCGCCTCGCCATCGACAATCCCGGAACTCTGCCGCAGTCCGAAAGCGGAAATGCAATCCAGATAATTAAAGATGAGATAAAGAAGGGACGCGCAGGTGCAACCGGAAGCGCGTCCCGAGGATGAAATCGTGCCATGTCTCGCATCAGAGCACTGCCATGGCCATCGCACCGGCCGATTATATACCTTTGGATGCGGACCGAGCGATTCCGGACCGTAATAATCCCGAAACGTTTTCGGAACCAATAAGTACCGTCCAGACGGTAATCCGGGCGGGCCAGGGGCACGGATTCCGGCCGGCCCGGGAGCGATCATAATGATGGACACCATCGACATCCAGAAGGCGAAGAGACTGGCGGAGACCAAGGGCATCAAGCCCGGGAGGATCAAGGGGACCGAAGGAATCCAGCTCACCAAAGGGATGAACCCTAAGATCGAGGTCATCGGCTGGGAGGAGTTCGAGACGCGCCTGAAGGCCAGGGGCCTGGCGCTGTTCGAGAGCGGCGGCTGGATGAAGATCATGAAGGCCCCCGCATAATCGGGAAGCCTAACGGGAGTTCATGCCAGAAATGACGCCAGCCACAAAAACACCATATACCATGCCCGGTGATTGGAAGCGATGAAATGACGAAGCATGTAAAGCGCAGGTTATGGGATGAATGGCCGCATATCATCCGCAACCTGGACGAGGATGCTAATCGCAACTCTGATGAGGTGGAAGCCCTCATAAAGTCGGGGTACAATCCGCGCAAAGAAAAAACCGAATCGAAGAACAGAAAGCTCAGGGAAGCCGATTTCGGAAACACCAGATACGTCCTTCACGAAATGCCCAGATACATCAGAGGCAAAGAGAAGATGGCGGCCAAAGGCGCCGACATATCGCAGCTGGACTATGTCATCAGCATCCTCCTGCACGGACATAAGCTGCCGGGCGAATATCATCCCCACAGACTCTACGGCAAGATGAGAGGGAAATGGGAATGCCACATCAAGGCCGCCTCACTTCTTTTCCAAAGTCATGACGACTTCGTCGCCCTCTTCGAGGCCCAGGAAGCGCACCGCCTTGGCCGGGAGCGTGACCGACAGACTGTTGCCCTTCTGGCGGATCGTCCCCTCCCATTTCCAGGTGCGGGACGCCCGCCATTCCTCGCGGGCATCGAGCTCGGCGTCGATGAAGTCCCTGGCCTCCTCGGGGGAGGTCAGATAAGGGGCCCCGGGGCGCTCCTTCAGCCCCGGGATGATGAAAATCGGACGTACCTCGCCTCCGACGTCCGCCGTCATGTCAGTTTCCTCAATGTCGAACCCGCGGTAACGCGTCATTCGGCCGCCTCCGCTCTTCTCTGTTTGTATTCCATCATCTCACTCCTTTTTCGTTATAATCCTCCACAACCAAACATTTTTCGCATCAACCTCCTCATAGTGATTGTCCTGCCATCTGCGGACTAATTCAGGCTTAATCTATAGAGTCGAAGTTCATCAAATTTGTATCTGTTTCTAAGTCAAGAGATAAAATGATGCTAAAGCACATTTCCTGGAAGCAGAACGCAGTGTCCCACAAATAATCTGTAAAGATGCTTTAAAATGGCTATTGCACGTAGAATTGTAATTCAGTAAATATATTAAATATGTAATACACCAACCTCTTTCTTATTCGTTATCATTATTAACGGCATGAACAGTATGCTATCCATGGAAACCCATTCCGCAGCCTTCACAAGAATATGGGCCAAGCTGTCGTATTCCAAAGATGGCTCTTGGCTCCCTCTTTATGTCCATATGCATGACACCTGTTGCATCGCTGAAAAGCTGTGGACCCAATGGATTTCTGATTCCACCAAAAAAACGATTTGCAAAAGCATACTGGAGAACAGTTGTTCCGTAGAATCGAACAGAATCGTAAGATTCGTTGCAGCAGCGCATGACATCGGGAAATGCACCCCTGCTTTTCAGATGTTCATACCCCGCGACAAAGAATTCGAAGCGCTCATAACCGAAAAACTGTCGGAATGCGGAATGACGCGCAAGAAAATATCCGACCCGGGGATGATCAAGCATTCGGCTTCGTCGCAATACATCCTCCAGCAAAACGGCATCAGCCCCACCATTTCCGTAATATCCGGCGGGCACCACGGGGAATCGCCTGGAAATCAGCTGAGGAAAATTGCCGGATACCTGAAAAACATAGGCCGCGACGACAGGGATTGGATTGGTTTGCAGAACGAATTCGTAGGATATGCGGAGTCGATCTCGGATCTGAGCCATGAAGACATTGCCGGGATCTCCATTTCGTGCACCGGGCAGGCATTGCTTTCCGGTATCGTCATTATGGCGGACTGGATTGCAAGCAATTCTGATCTGTTCCCTCTGGGGCACAAAGACTCCTATGACGACGAGGAGCTGAGAAACCGCGCCGAAACCGCATGGGACAGGCTCAGGCTTCCCGGCAGATGGGTGCCTAAACCCGTGCGGCCCCAATCATATTACGGTCTGAGATTCGGATTCGAGCCGCGCCCCCTCCAATCTGCCGCATTGGAGATAGCGTCCGCGGTTGAAAAAACGGGAATCTACATCGTGGAAGCGCCCATGGGCGAAGGGAAGACGGAAGCGGCTCTGGCGATGTCTGAGGCCATCGCATCCCGTTTCGGGCAGACGGGGTTGTTCTTCGCCCTGCCGACCCAGGCAACTTCCGACGGCATTTTTCTCCGTCTAATCGAATGGCTGAGAAAAATGGATGGCGAAGAACCATCCCAGAAGACCGTTTATCTGTCTCACGGCAAGTCCAGATACAACAATTCATTCGAAGAGATTCCGCACCTGTCGTCATCCGATCCGGAAGAATCCATAATCAGGCATGACTGGATGTGCGGGCGGAAGAAAGGAGTTCTATCGGATTTCGTCGCCGGAACTGTGGACAATGTCCTGATGGCGGGGCTGAAAATGAGGCATCTCGCTATGAGGCATCTGGGATTGTGCAATAAAGTCATTGTGATCGACGAAGTCCACGCCTACGACGAATATATGGGAAGCTATATGGAGAAGGCGCTCCAGTGGTTCGGCGCATACGGGGTGCCGGTGATAATGCTGTCCGCTACCCTCCCCATAGACAGGAAGAAGAAGCTTCTGAGCTCGTATCTCATGGGTAGCGGGATGAAAAAAGGCGAAATGGACCTCAGACTTGGAACAGGTTATCCGATGATAACCTATACGGAATGCGGTCAAGTTAAAGAAGTCGGTGTATCGGGCACCAAAATGTCCATGGACGTAGCCGTAAGAATCGTCTCCAATGAGAACCTGATGGACAGAATAGATGAGATGTCGGCCGCAGGCGGATACATCGGCATAATAGTGAACACAGTCGACAAGGCGCAGAGCATCTACAGGGGCCTGTCGGATCGCTATGGGGAAAATGAAGTGCGCCTGCTGCACTCGCGCTTCACGGCGGTAGACCGCAGCTTCAACGAGACGGAGATCAGGGAAGCCCTGGGGCCTAAGAGGGAAAGGCCGCCTTACAGGCTGTTCGTCATCGGGACCCAGGTCATAGAGCAGTCTTTGGATCTTGACTTCGATGTTCTGTTCACCGAACTATGCCCGATGGATTTCCTTCTTCAGCGCATGGGGAGGCTCCACCGCCACAGGAACCCCAGGCCACCCGGCCTGGAACGGCCGATATGCTACGTGATCGATTCGGATGAACTGGATGCCGGATCGGCAAGCATCTACGGGAGATACCACCTGTATAACACCCGCATCCTTCTTCCGGATTCGATCTGTATTCCGGGGGACATATCACCGCTCGTGCAACAGGCATACGGCAATCCGCTGGCGGTCCCGGAGGATCTCCGCACGGATTATGAAGCCGCCTACAAAGAGGAGCTCGCAAAAATCCAGAACAAAACCCAGAAGGCCAAAACGTTCCAGATCAAGGGGCCGGAAACAACCGAGAACAGCGACCGCATCATTAGGGATTGGACCAAGGACGACTTCGATATGAAAGGCCAGGTGGAAGCGAAATCCGCCGTCCGCGATATCGAAGAATCCGTCGAAGCCATCCTCGTAAGGAAGGATCCGGAAGGACGCTTCCACATGGTGTCGAAACATCTGGATCAGGATAAAGCGATAGGGGAGGACATCACCCAGCAGGAGGCGTTCGATCTTTCCGGATGCAGGATATCCCTTCCCCGCGATTTTTCCTACGGAGATCTGGAACCTTTTCTCGAAGAAATCCCACAATCCTGGAGATCATCCCCCTGGCTTCACGACGAGCTGTTCCTGGTTCTCCATGAGAACCCCGGCGATACTTTGAAACACGCCGACTATCTCCACACTGTCGGGTTGATAAAAACAATGGAGGCGACGAAAGCAGATGGCAGAAAAAGAATTCAATCTGATCGATGAGGCATGGATCCCCGTCACCAGAAGCGATGGGACCTACGCCGAAATCGGGCTCAAAGAATTGTTCGGCAGCGCCCATGAGATACGCTCCCTGTCGGGGGAGATAGCCACCCAGGACGCATCGGTGATGCGTTTCCTTCTCGCAACAGGTTATGCGGTGGTACTGAGAGAGACCATTAAAGGCGAGAGCAGAGAGCTGGAAGACTCCGACGACGCCATAGAGAGATGGAGATCCTATTGGGAACGCGGCCGCTTCGACGGGAAGCTCTTCGGAGACTATCTGGAAAGATGGAGGGACAAGTTCTGGCTGTTCGAACCGGAACGTCCCTTCTACCAGTGCAACATAGAGAGAGGCACATCATACGACGCTAAAAAGCTGATCGGAGACCTGGCGGAAAGCGGGAACAAAATCCAGATGTTCTCGTATCTCAGCCGCGAATCCAAAAGAAGCGTGAGCTATGGGATGGCCGCCAGATGGCTACTGAATCTCATGGCTTACGACGACGCCTCTCTGAAGCCTACCAACAAAAGATCCGACGGGACCAAGATGGATTCGGCTAAAGTCGGATGGCTGGGCAGAATAGGGCTGACATATGTGGTAGGGAACAACCTCTTCGAAACGCTGATGTTGAACATGGCTCTGACCGACCGTTCCGGCGAGCTGTTCGCAGACGGGAAACCGACATGGGAGAAGGAATCTGTCAGCTCGGAAGAGCGCGTCCCCGTGCCCATCCCGGACAATCCCTTCGACCTTCTCACAGTCCAATCCAGGCGGGTCAAACTGATCAGGGAGAACGGAGAGGTCACAGGATACATCGAAACCGTGGGGGACCAGTTCCCCGACGGATGCCAGAACATAGAGATGATGTCCGCCTGGAAACAGAGCAAGGAAGGGGAGATGAAACCGCTCAAGCATCTCGAATTCAGGAAATCGGTTTGGAACGACTATGCCTCGCTTGTGATGAGGAGCGAGGGAAGCTGGAGGCCCGGGGTGATAGAATGGTGCAACGCTCTGAAAGACCGGGGGATCATAGGCAACACATACCTGAACATAGCCGTCACAGGCGTCAGCTATCTCGGAGGGGCCATCCCGTCGGGCATCGACGACGTGTTCCACGACAGCATCAGCGTCAATTCCAATCTTCTTTCGAAGATCGGGGAAGGCTGGAACATCCGCATCAGCGAAGCTGTGGGGAAGACCGATTCTTGCATGAAGGACTACAAGCTGTTCATCAAAGACATCCTGATCCTATCGGGCATAGCGGAAGGGAACGACGACGCAATAAATTCACAGATAGAATCCCGCACGGCGGAGGTCTACCGCTCTCTGGATCTTCCCTTCAGGAAATGGCTGCATTCCATCGACCCCGAAAAGTCCGACATGGACGAGAAAAGCACCGAATGGTATGGCATCCTGAGGTCTGTGCTGATCCGCTCCGCCGAAGACGATCTGGCCTACGTGAATCCCCGTTCGTACGTCGGCATCTGCGGATACGAGGAGAAAAAAATAGTGAAGAAAGTGAAATCGGAATTCAAGACGAGCACCGTTTTCCATTTCAAAATGTTCGTCTCCAGAATGTACAAAACTCTTCCAAAAGAACGCTCGGAGGAAACTGAATGAGCAAAGCAGACGATGTGCAGGCATATGTCCGCGGTAGGATCGGACGCCTCGAAACGGGCGACCTCTGGTCCGGGGCTATGCTGGCCAAACTTCGCAGAGCAGCGGGCAAAGACGTCTCGGAAACGCCTGAAATATGGGAGTTCACTTTGGAAGGCCTCCCTGAAAGCCTTTCGGGGCGCGCCATAGGAAGAGCATACATGCCCAGCGACGGGGAGCGCGCCGTCCATTTGGCGCTGACCCTCTATGCTATCCATTCGCAGGGGTCCCAGGAATCGCCTTATGAGCACGGCATAAGCCTCGGAGCGGCCGTGAACAGGCTCATCAGAAACGCCGGAAACAACTCTGAACCCATAAAAAGAAGGTTCTCCGCCGTGAGCACCTCCTCCGACCTCAGCGAATTGGCATACCACCTCCGCGGCCTCGTCCAGCTCTTCAGATCCAGCGGAAGCATAAAGCTGGATTATCCCAGGCTCGCGAGAGACCTCTATGAATTCTCCTTCCCCGACAGCAGATCCCGCATACTTTTCCGCTGGGCAGAAGACCTTTTCAAAAACATCAGCAGCGACGAAGAAGAAAACGATGACAAGGATGTGAACTGATGAACGGAAAACTCTATCTTGACTTGCATGTGATCCAGACCGTGCCCCCCAGCTGCGTCAACCGCGACGACACCGGAAGCCCCAAAACTGCGTTCTACGGGGGAGTCAGACGCGCCCGCATATCTTCCCAGAGCTGGAAGAGAGCCATGCGCTCGAGCTTCAAGGAAGCGTTCGGCGAGAACGTCGGAATCCGCACGCTCAGAGTTGTTGAGCTGATCGCGGACAAGATTACCGAAAAGAACCCTTCGGTGGACAGGATCCAAGCCCAGGAAACGGCCGAAAAGCTCCTTGAAACTTACGGGATCAAACTGAAAGAGAACAAAACGAAGAGAAGCAAAGAGACCGACCCCAAACTGTCGGGGGCTCTTATGTTCATAACCTCCAGGCACACCGAGCTGCTCGCCGATCTGGCCCTTTCCGAAGAGTACAAATCGATGGACCCCAAATCGATAAAGGCGGCGGTCAAAGACATACTGACGTCCAACAATTCCCCGGACATCATCCTGTTCGGGCGCATGCTCGCGGACGATCCTTCGCTGAACGTAGATGCGTCCTGCCAGATCGCGCATGCGATATCGACCCATAAGGTGGAGAACGAATACGATTACTTCACTGCAATGGACGATCTGAGCCCAGAAGATACGGCCGGGGCAGGGATGATCGGCACGGTCGAGTTCAATTCCTCTACCCTCTACAGATATGCTACGCTGGCCGTCCACGAGCTTGCCGCAGGGTACGCCGAATCCGGCGAGACGATCCTCAATACTGTCCGCGAATACATCAGGTCATTTGTCCTCTCGATGCCCACCGGCAAGCAGAATACGTTCGCGAACCGCACGGTCCCGGATGCAGTACTCATATCCCTCCGCAAGGATCAGCCCGTCAATCTGGTGGGAGCCTTCGAGATTCCGGTGGCGGCAGGTTCCGGGGGATACGCCTTGCCCTCGGCGAAAAAACTGGCGGAATACGAGAGGAAGATATGCGCCGATTTCGTTTCCCAGCCGGTAAAAACATGGCAGATAGGCACCGGCCTGGAAGATCTGGGGCCCTCCGTAAGCCTGAGCGAAGCGATCGAGGATGTCGTGGCAGCCGTAAAGCCGGAGCTTTGATACCATGGCCGTGTTGGTCCTCAGACTTGCGGGGCCTCTGCAATCATGGGGGATATCCAGCAAGTTCAACACGCGCGAATCGGGGACGGAACCGAGCAAATCCGGGGTCATAGGGATGATAGCGGCCGCGCTGGGCCGCAGGAGGTCGGAACCTGTGGGCGATCTCGCCGCGCTCCGCTTCGGAGTCAGGAAGGACCAGGAAGGGAGGATAATCGAGGACTTCCATATGGCGCACATACCCGAAGGGGCGCATAACAAACCCAATTCGTACCTCACCCGCCGGTATTACATCTCGGATGCGATATTCCTGGCGGCCCTGGAAGGGGACAGAGGAAAGCTGGAAGAGATCGACGAGGCCCTGAGGCATCCGACGTTCCCGCTTTACATGGGGAGGCGCTCCTGCCCCCCTTCAGGACGGGTTTCCATGGGCATCTTCGAAGGCAGCCTCGAAGAAATATTGAACGGATTCGAATGGCAGGCCGCGGAATGGTACAAAAAGAAGCGGAGGAATGAAGAGATCCATCTCGAGACCGTCATCGATTCGGAAGACGGCAGGGAGGAGCTGGACGACATCCCTGTCTCGTTCGACCAGAAAAGGAGGGCCTACCGCAGGCGCACCGTGGAACGGAAGATAATACGGGGAAGGGCCTTCCATTCAGACGGGCATGGCATTGGAACGGACCACGACGCCATGGCCGAGCTCCGCGAGGAGGTCCTCCAATGATGCTCTCCCGCATCGAAATCAACCCGTACCGGCGCGAAACGATGAAGGCGCTGGGCAACCCCGAGATCATGCACGCCGCCATAATGGGCTCCTTCCCTTCCTTCGGGAGGGAGGACGGAAGGATCCTGTGGCGCATCGACACCCTGGGGCCGTCCACATACATCATCGTCCAGAGCCGCACAAAACCGGATTTCTCCCACATGGTAGACCAGTTCGGCTGGCCAGAATCGGGGCAGAAATGGGAATCCCTGGATTACGACAGGTTCCTCGGAGGGCTGGAGGACGGACAGGTATGGAGGTTCAGGATCACGGCCAATCCCGTCCGCTCGGTCCCTGCTGAAGGGGCGAAAAGAGGGAAGGTGTGCGCCCACGTAACCGCCGAGCAGCAGATAGGCTGGCTGCTCCAGCGCTGCGAAAAGAACGGATTCAGAATACCTGAGGTCGGCGGCGTCCCGAACGTCGCGGTGAAAGACCGCGGGACGATGGTGTTCAACCGCTCTGGCTCCAGGGTCAGCATAGGTTACGCCACGTTCGAAGGCGTTCTGATGGTTGCCGACAGGAAAGTCCTCCGCGAGAGGATGATCTCCGGAATCGGAAGGGCCAAGGCATACGGCTGCGGCCTGCTCACGCTGGCAAGGCAATCCTGATGATGCCAGGAGCCGACAGACCTGAAATCCAGGAGCTTCCGAGGATCTCGGAGAGGCTGTCCTACGTGTATCTGGAGCATTGCAGCATCAGCCGCTCCGATTCCGGCCTCACGGCCTATTGCAGAGAAGGCGAGATAAACATCCCTCTGGCCTCGATATCGTCCGTCATGCTGGGGCCGGGGACTTCCATAACCCATCGCGCCGTGGAGCTTCTCGGAGATGCGGGGACATCCATCTGCTGGGTGGGGGAAGGGGGTATCAAATGCTATGCGTTCGGGAGCCCTCTGACCCACTCGTCCGCGCTGGCGGAGAAACAGGCGCGCTGCGCCTCCAATACGAGAACGAGGCTGGCGGTAGCCCGCAAGATGTACCAGATGCGGTTCCCTGGCGAGGACGTTTCCCGCCTGACGATGCAGCAGCTCCGCGGAAGGGAAGGGTCAAGGATCCGCAGGTCGTACCGCAAGGAATCCGGGCGCACAGGCGTCCCGTGGAACGGAAGGTCCTACAGGCCCGACCGCTACGAAGAGTCCGATGCGGTGAACGCGGCGCTTTCTGTGGCCAATTCATGCCTGTATGGGATCGCATATTCGGCCATCTGCACCGTGGGATGCGTTCCTTCGCTGGGATTCGTGCACTGCGGGCACGAAAAATCATTTGTATATGACGTGGCCGACCTGTACAAGACCGAAACCTCCATCCCGGTGGCCTTCGACGTCGCGGCATCGGGAACGGCGGACATATGGCGCGCAACGCGGAGATTGATGCGCGAGACCATCAGATCCAGGAACATCCTCGAGCGGATGGTCCGCGACATACAGATTCTGCTGTCAGATTCCCACGATCTGACGGACGCATCGGATATATTGGTCCTCTGGGACAAAGAGGAATACGTCCAGAGCGGCACGCAATACTCGGAGGGACCCATCTGATAGTAATCGTCCTCTCCAAGTGCACGCCCAGCCTCAGAGGGGATCTGAGCAAATGGTTCTTCGAGATATCCCCCAACGTGTTCGTGGGAAAGGCATCATCGAGGATACGCGATTATCTGTGGGAACGCATTGTCAGATCCATAAAAGACGGGAGGGCCACCATGGCATACAGCAGCCATTCGGAGCAGGGCTTCGATTACCGCGTATGCGGAACGGATTGGAAGGTGGTGGATCTGGACGGAATCAAGGTAATGCTCAGGCCAGCCAAAAACAAAACCGAATGAAATCATTTCTTTTCGAATCGTGAAAGACAATGTTTTTGAATGTCTGGCCGCATCTTTGATTTGAGTGTCGTCCCCGCACACGCGGGGGTAATCCTGCGTACTATGGTCTCCTGTCTATGGACGGCTGGTCGTCCCCGCACACGCGGGGGTAATCCTTAAGACCGATCAAAGGAAACATTAAAACCTTTGTCGTCCCCGCACACGCGGGGGTAATCCCATGTCCTGAGGTGCAATGTCGCCAGCTTCGACGTCGTCCCCGCACACGCGGGGGTAATCCCATGATATATCCCATGATGGGAGGCATAATCGGTCGTCCCCGCACACGCGGGGGTAATCCTAAGTTGCTTTAAACCTTTTACCAAACCCTTTAGTCGTCCCCGCACACGCGGGGGTAATCCCAAGGCTGCCTAATGAACACGCAATCGATTTATGTCGTCCCCGCACACGCGGGGGTAATCCCAAGCAGTTCTCCTCGGTCTCGATCGACACCATGTCGTCCCCGCACACGCGGGGGTAATCCCATCGCAGAACGGCATTTAATCACGCTCCGATTGTCGTCCCCGCACACGCGGGGGTAATCCCACTGCTCCGGGGCTCCGGAGGATAAGCAGATCGTCGTCCCCGCACACGCGGGGGTAATCCCTGCGCAAAGTATTACACATTTCCGATATGTGAGTCGTCCCCGCACACGCGGGGGTAATCCCATCCAAGACTTGTATGCCATCGGTGTTGATTTGTCGTCCCCGCACACGCGGGGGTAATCCCCGCAAAATAGATAATAAATTCGGAGTTGCTGTGTCGTCCCCGCACACGCGGGGGTAATCCTCCGCGCCCGCCGACGACGGCATGGAGTACCGCGTCGTCCCCGCACACGCGGGGGTAATCCTGCAAGGCCCGCCTCGGAATCTCCGGGACGTTCGTCGTCCCCGCACACGCGGGGG
>JAEEJP010000043.1 GCA_016281925.1 Methanomassiliicoccaceae archaeon | reverse complement strand
GCGCGCATGATGGAGGTGAGCAGGTATGGGCTCAACCGAGATGGACGGGTTCATAGGCTGCGTCCTGGCCGCCGAAAGCATCACGGACGCGACCACCATCCTGCACGGGCCGTTCGCTTGCAGGATGTTCATGTCTCTTGCCTCCGAACGCTACATCAAAAGGAAGCATGAGACCCGCGAAGGCGACTATTTCTTCCATTTCAGCAGGATCCCCTGCACCTCCACCGACAAGGACGACTACATCTACGGCGCCTCCAAAAAAGTCGCCATGATCCTGGACATCCTGGAACAGGACGAGACGGAGTTCGCCACCATCGTGCAGTCCCCGGGGGCTGCGCTGATAGGCGACAAACTGAAGGACGAGGTCCTTGACAAGGGCCTGGACAGAAAGACCCTGGTGATCGACTCGTCGTTCATGTCCGAGAAATTCTCGTTGGGATTCGATTCGGTGCTGACCAAGATCGCAGAGAAGCTGACAGAGCCTTCCGAAAAGAAGAGGATGACCGCGAACATCGTCGGCCTGCCGTTTACCAGCCGGGGATATGCCAGGCTCCTCAAGGAGCTTCGCCGCACCCTGTCGTCGATGGGGATAGAGGTCGTAGCCTCCATAGGCGCCGGATGCTCCATAGAGGAGTTCAAACGGTCCTCGTCCGCCGAATACAACATCTGCATCCATCCTGAATACTGCAGGATGCTGTCAAGGCATTACGAGAACGTCCACGGAATCCCCACGATCAGCAGCGGCATGGGGGCGCCTATCGGATACTATTCCATGAAGGCATTCATAACCGAGGTAGCCGAACGCTTCGGAACCGACCCGTCGAAGGCCTTGCAAGAGCTGTCCGAGGACGAGGAGGACGTGCGCATGACGATGGAATCCTCGGTAGGGCAAGCCGACTACTTGAACTACAAGACGTTCTCCATAGAAGGGGAGTCGTCCACCATATACCCCCTTGCGGACTTCCTGATAAGATTCCTGAAGATGTACCCGAAGAGCATCAAAGTGACGGAGTCCGATCCGGTCTTTGAAAGGAAAATAAGAGAGATGCTGGAGAAGATCGGATGCCCGGACGCCTTGGAGAAGGAGTTCGGGTCAGAATATACGAACGTCCTGTTCGGCCCCGGCTCTTTTGTGGAGCTCCTGGAAAAGCAAGGATTCTGCGCCGCAGGGATAGACATATCCATGCCTAGCAGAGACCAGATAGACATAGCCCCGAAATCCGTTATGGGGCTCGAGGGGTTGCATCAGATGCTTGACAAGGTCCTGAACGCAAGATGAAACGCTTCACGGCCGTCTCGGATCCGGGACGGCCGAATCTCCTCGGAAGGAGACGGGAGCCTCGTCTGAAAGTACCAGCTGGTCCACTCCGCTGTCGCAAAGCATGACGTGAGGCCTTCCTTCGAACTCGACCACCTGGCATGAGACGCCGTAGACCGATTCTATGTTCTCCGCGGTAAGCACCTTGTCCGGGGTCCCGTCTGCGAATATCCTCCCTTCATGAAGCATCACTATGCGGTCCGAATAACGAGAGGCTATGTTGAGGTCGTGACAGATCATGACCACTATCATGCCGCGCTTGTCGGCCAATTCCTTGAGGAGCCGGGTCACGTTCATCTGATGCTTGATATCCAGATTCGACGTGGGCTCGTCCAGCAGGAGTATCTCTGACTCCTGGGCAAGTCCGCGCGCCAACATGACCTTTTGATGCTGACCTGCCGAAAGCTCGGCGAAAGACCTCATGGCGAGATCCTCGATTCCCAGCATGGACAGAGAGTTGTACACTATGCGCAAGTCCTTCTCGGTCCTCCTGGAACCGCTGTGGGGATAACGGCCCATCATGACGGTATCCGCCACGGACATGGGAAACGTAGTCCCGGAAGAGCAAGGGACGTACCCGATCATCTTAGCCAGCTCCTTGGTCGGATAGTCGGCGACGTCGGTGCCGTCCAGCATCACCTTCCCGGACCTAGGGTGCAATATACGGTTTATGCAGTGTATGAGGGTGGATTTTCCCACCCCGTTGGGTCCGAGGATCGTCAGCAGCTGAGGCTTGTCTATCCTTAGGTCTATGTCGGTGAATATGTCGCGCTCGTCGCTGTATCCGAACGTGACCTTGTCTAGAATCAATTCAGTCATCGTCTCAGCTCCAGATTTTCTTATGCTGCCTGATTAGAATGTATATGAACAGCGGCCCTCCGATCAAGGACGTTATGACTCCCACAGGCAATCCGGAAGGGAGTATCTTGACTGCGATCGTGTCGGCGACCGCGAGCATGAGCGCTCCGCCGAAAGCGGATGCGGGTATCAGATAACGGTTGTCGGACCCTATGATGATACGCATGACGTGAGGCGCCACAAGGCCGACGAACCCTATGGTCCCAGAGAAGCAGACCAATATGGCCGTCACCAGGGACACTATGACTATCATAAGCAGACGCGTCCCTTTGGGGCTGAGCCCCAGCGATATGGACTCCCTATCCGTATAAGAGAGGAGGTTCAGCCTGGCATTGAGGAACGTCAAAGACGTCACCCCGACCACGGTAGCGGCAAGTATGAACGGCAGATGCTGCCACTCTATGCTTCCCAGAGTGCCCAGCGCCCACGTGTATATCTGGACGTACTGGGTGGGGGAGGCCATCAGGTTGATCATGGTGGTCGCCGCGCTGAACACGTACATGACGGACACGCCCACCAGTATCATCATGGCGGGGCTGATCGACTTCACGATAGACACGCCCACTATGAAAAGCGCCGGGACCAGCGAGAGAAGGAATGCGTTGGCGATCATGCCGGCCTGGCCGCCGAGGAACGGGACGAGGGATATGCCGTATACTATCGCCACGGATATCCCGAAGTTGGCCCCGGAGGATATCCCGGTCATGTACGGGTCCGCCAGGGGGTTCTTGAGGGTGCTCTGCATCGCCGCCCCGCACACCCCTAGGCCCGCGCCGACAAGGAACACCGATATCGCGCGGGGGGTCGTACGGTCCCAAACGATGTACTCGTCGAGCTCGTTCTCCACCGGAACCCCTGTGAGATGGTCGATCAGCACGCTGTAGGCCTCGAAGAAATCTATGTTGTATTGATCGAACGCGATCCTCAGAAAGGACGCGACGACCGCCAGAACGAAGACGGACAGAAGGATCAACAGCTTCTTGTTGACGCCGGATCTATAGTCCTTGCGGAACTCCTCGTACGGCATCGGCCGATCACCTCGCGCCTCATCTTCAAAACCAAAAGCAGGAACAACGGTCCGCCGATGAACGACATTACCACCCCGACGGGCATGGCCTTGGTGGCGGCGGTGCGGCTCACTATGTCGGCGATGAACAGTATCACCGTCCCCAGCGCGGCCGCGCTCGGAATGACCAGGCGCGAGTCGCTCCCGACTATCATTCTCACGATGTGCGGACAAAGCAGGCCTAGGAACCCGATGATCCCCGTGAAGCAGATGACGGCCGCCGTCATTAGAGCGATCAGCACAAGGCACACCGTGCGGAAATTGTTGATGTTGAGCCCAAGCGCCTTTGCGTCGTTGTCCCCCATCATCAAGAGGTTGAGCTTGTTGGACATCAGGTAGAGGATGACGGAACATACGGCCGAGAAAACGAACATGATAGGCACGTTCGTCCAGGTCATGCCGTTAAGCGATCCGACCTCCCAAACGAATATGGAATCCATGGTGGTCTCGTCTGCGAGGAGCATCAGTATCGTCGTGACCGACGAGAAGATGTACGAGATGGCCGTGCCCACCAAGATTATCGTGACCACCGAACCGTGGGAGATGCGTGCTATGAATATCATGAGGAACGCGGGAATAAGACTGAATAGGAACGCGTTGAACACCAGCCCGTATCCGCCCGCCGCCTGAAGCGTGATTCCAAGAACCATACATACGGATACCCCGAGGACCGCTCCCGACGATATCCCCGTCGTATACGGGTCAGCAAGCGGATTCTTTATGACGCTCTGCATCGCGGCGCCTCCGATGGCCAGGCTGCATCCGGCGACAGCCGTGGCGACAGCGCGGGGAATATTGACGTCCCAGACTAGGATGTCCGCCAAGAACAGCGGATCGGTGCGGTCGTAGGTCACGCCGCAGATATGGTCCCAAATCAGCTGGTAGACTTGCGAGAACGTCACCAGTTTCTGGCCGAGGGTAACCGAAACACCCGCCAAGAGCAGTGCGAGAACGGCCATGGCGACGATAAAAAGCACGCTGCGCCTACGGTAAGAACGATAGCTGCGGATGAACCCGTCGGAGGTGCCATCGCTCTCAGGAGCGAACAGCCTCCTCTTCCAATCGTTACGTTCAGCATAGATCATGCATCCCACGACTATGCACATCAAGGATACGATGGATGACTCGAAATACAAGACGGCGTTGCCGCTTTCGACGAGCCTCGGCAAGGAGACAAATCCAAGGATCGCCGTGATGGCAAAGACAGTTGAAACCGCCACGACTCTCAAACGAAAACTGTTCATCATATCCCTCTAAGAAGACGGGGGGATGGCCCCCCTGTTTGATCCGACATCAAGCCGGAAGGTTCTCGGTGGTTGTCAGGAAGATGTGCTTAGAGACATCGTAGTCGAGCCCGTACATGTCGACGAGCTGCTGGTGCCACTTGTCCGCGAATCCCTCCCCGAGGAGGTCAGGATGCAAGTACTCGGCCACATATGCGAGCCTCATGATCTGGGGCAGGTTTCCATCGATGAGGACGAACTTCCCAGCCTTGTAAGCGGGATGCTGGGTGACAAGGCTTCCATAGTTGTCGAACTGGGCCTTGCGCATCTCGTCGGTGGCTCCATATCCAAGGCCCTGAGAAATGGTCTTGAAAATGTACTCGGACGGATAGTTGAGGATCCAATCCTTGTTGTCGGCGGTTATGGTGATGTACCACTCGGTCCAGTCGGCCATATTGATAGCCCCGACGTAAGGCAGGATGTCAGATGCGGAGCCCTTTCCGGCGACAGCTTGGGCCCCGAACCAGTAGAGCGCGGTAGGCTTCTGGTCTTCAGTAAGGGTGGCCAGCTTGGAATTCAGCTCGTCGAGTATTCCGTCACACCAGATGGCATAAGTCATGGCCTCGTCATTGCGGTTCAGAAGGAATCCGAGAGTCAAGGCGGTGTCGGCGGATTCGGCCCCCTCGAATCCCTTGATGGGGATGACGTCTATCCCGGCCTTCTCATAGGGAGCCAGAACTGTGGGGTCCGAAGCGTACTGGTAGGTGATGACGACCGCGTCAGGCAATCCGTCCTTCACGACGTCGCTGAAGTTATCGAGAGACCCACTGGTGACCTTCCCGGACTTGGCGAACTTCTGGAACACCAGGTCGACCGCTTCGGGAGTGGTCGCGGGCCAGGTGTCGTGCTGTATTACGGTGTCGCTGTCAAGACCGAGGGCGAGGCAGAAGAGCTGCGCGGAGGAGGACCCGTAAGCGACAATCTTCTCGATCGGGAGGGTGGCGTGAGCGACCTTCCCATCCCCGGCAATGTAGTATGCGACGGTCCCATCCTTGTAATCGATGAGGTCCTGGATGTAAGACAGGTCCTTCGAGTCGACGACGCCGTCATGGTTGGCGTCGCAAAAGTCAGTGGGAGGGAGTTCCTTGCCGATGACCTTCTGGACATACAGGATGTCGTTCGCATCGATGACGCTGTCGTCGTTGGCGTTGCCATAGACCTGGAGATTGCCTCCGTAGTCGGTGAAGACGATGCCGGGCTGAGCACCCTCGATGTCCGCAAGGGTGAGGGGCAGGAGGGTCGGGACGGTCCTGACGTCCCTGCCGGAGATGTACGTGAACTTGTCGAAGTACTCCTGGAGCAGGGCGACGCCCTCGTCCTCGTCGAACAGGTTCGGCCATATCTGGGACCCGAGG
>JAEEJP010000042.1 GCA_016281925.1 Methanomassiliicoccaceae archaeon | reverse complement strand
TTGAAGTTGGGGACCACGTCCCTGTACTCCTTGACGGCCCAGTCGAAGAACTTGTCCTGATCGTCGGGCAGCGCGGAGATCTTCTTGTTGATGTCCTGGAGGGTCTCCAGCTGCTTGACGGTCAGCCCGAGCTCCTTGGACTCGTATCCCTTCAGGAGGATCTCTACGGCCTTCATTCCTGCGGCCTTGGGCCTGAGGTAGAGGTCGTTTCCGTTCTCGGCTATGACCTTTCCGATCTCGTATGCGTGGTCGTAAGCGAGGACGTACGCCTCGGGGCCTCTGTATCTGTCTGTGTACATGTACAGGTCCCTGAGGGTCTTCTCCTGGTGGGTCTGGATGGCGGTGTTCATCAGAGCGGCCTCGTATCCCAGGGATCCGAGCCAGCACTGGACGGAAGTCCCTCCGAACTCGGGGTGGTACTCGACGGACTCGTTGGACCAGAGATCGCAGCACTGGGCGATGAGGTTCCCCTGAAGGTCGCAGTGGGCGCACTGGCAGTTCTTTCCTTCCTGGGCGGTGGGCTTTCCGGCGATGGATTTGACGATGGGGCCCTCGTATCCGCAGTCCTTATCGGGCCCGACGGCTCCGGCCTCCCATGCGGCAAGGGTCCTGGCGGAGGAGATGGCGCGGGTGACGGCGGAGAAGGTCCTCTGGACATCCTGGTCGAGCATTCCTCCGGCCATGAACATGGCGACGTTGGCTCCCGAGCAGTTGGTGTCTCCTCCGGCGATGCATCTGTTCCTCTTGGCGATGTTGGAGAGCTCTCCCCAGAGCCAGGTCATATCGATGGATCCGAGATATCCGACCCCGAACAGGAAGGCGACGATGTCTCCGTTGGTGACAGCATAATCCGCGAACTCTTTTCCTCCGACCGATTCGATCGAAAGGTTGTCGCAGCCGTTCTCGCAGGCGATGTCGGCGCACTCGAAGAGTTTCTCGGGATATGCGTGGACGGAATCCATGCCGGGGCGGAGGCCTCCGTCGGCTTCGCGCTGGTCGGGGATGGTCTGCCTGACGGCGCAGTTGAGGCCGTATTCCTCGTGGTATTTCTCGCATATCTCCTTCTGTCCGGCGACGACGGGCGCGGAAAGCCTGGCCTGGTTCATCTGGGATACCCATTCGGTCTCGAGCTGGACGTTGGGGAATCCGGCGGTGATTGCCCTGTCGAGGATGTCTTTGCTGATATAGTCGACATACTCCTTTCTGAGCCTGGCGGGATCCTTCTCGGTTCCGGGCCTGGGCGCGTAGTTGATCTCGGGGATTACGTATCCCGCACCGATCTTTATTCCGAAGCCGTATGAAACAGGCTTTTTCGCGGTTCCGAAAACCATGTCGTCCGCGCAGTCGTATGCCATGCTTGTGTATCTCGTTACTGCCATCTCAAATCACCCCTTAACAATCTCGTCCCACTCTTCTCTGATTCTCTTCCAGTCGTAGCCCTGGCGGATCTTCTCCGCGATCAGGGGGGTCTGGGGCGCCTTCTCGGAGTAGATTCCGAGGTCGTAAGAGTTGGCGTACTCCCTGTTGACCGCGCCTCCGCATCCCATCAGAGGGATGTTGATTCCCTTTTCCTGCAGGATCTTGGCTTCCTGGGGGAACACGGCCATGGTGGTGGTCATGAGAGCGGTTCCGCTAGCGAATATGGGCTTGGATTCCTCGACTTTCGCGATGAAATCGGCGATGGGCACATCGCGCCCCATATCGATGACATTGTATCCGGACGATCTGACCATGACTGCGGCGATGTTCTTTCCGATGTCATGGGGGTCTCCTTCGACTGCGTGCATGACGACGGTTCCCTTGGACTCTCTTCCTCCGGGGACCTGCTTCTCGGCGATGGCGATTCCGATCTCCATGGTCTTGGCGGCCATCATGATCTCAGGGAGATAGTAGACGTGCTCCGCATACAGTTTCGCGACGCATTCCATCCCTGCGACGAGGCCGTTGTTGATGACGTCGAGAGGGTTCCTCGATTTGAGGGCCTCCATGACGACGGGCCCGACGGTCTTGAGCCTCATATAGAGGACTTCCTCCGCGACCTTTCTGAAAACCTCATCCTGAGGGAGCATTTTCTTTGCCATTTCCTCGGGGGTGAGTTCCACCTGCTGATCGATGTCGTAACGCCTCAGGACTTTTGTGAAGTCCGCGCCTTCGATGCTAATCATTTCTGTTTTCCTCCTCATTAAAGCGGTTGGATATACATCCGCTTGGTAGGTTATAACCGATGGCAATTTTTTTCCTTGAGACTTTAATTATAAAGTTTATAAAAACTTCTATTATACAAAAAACATGGATTAGACATCCAAAATCATTCAAATTCGTTAGCTTTGAATATCTGGCTATCTGCATTTCAATTACAAATAAAAATGATTAATCAACATAACATATGTATAATCAGTTTATTATATGTATAATTAAATCATTATACATTCGAGATGTCTTCCATCGTCTATCTTCGCAATCGCAAATCCAATACTATATATGCCTATCTCAATGAGTCGGCATGGGACCCCGACAGGAAGAAATGCGTATGCAAAAGGAAATGCATCGGCCACCTGGATCCTGACACCGGAGAGATCGTTCCGAACAGATCCTCCAAGCCCAAACAGACGCCGTGGATTAAATCGAGATACATCACCAAGCTTTTCGATGAGGTCTCCGCCGAACTGCAGCTTTCGGAAGTTCTTTCGCTGTGTTTCCCGGACGATTGGAAGAGAATCGCCACTCTGGCCTATTACATAGCGGCGGAAAGCAGCGAGCTGCAGTTCTGCCACCATTGGTGCGAAACCCACAAAACCCCGGGCGGAAACGTGATGACCCCCGAGAAAACAAACGAACTCATGAAAAACATCGATTCCAATGCGATCTCCCTGTTCTTCACTCTCTGGAGATTGCGCCTGCAGCCGGACGAAGTCTATGTCGACACCATAATCTTCAGGGAATCCAGCGGCGACATGTCCTATTATGCCAAAAGCCTGAACATAGAGATGGACGAGAAGCAGTACAAAACGAAGATGGAGCTGTACTTCACGACCAAAAACGATATCCCCCTCTGCTATGAGCTGTCAAGCCTCTCCACCGGGCATGTCTACGGGGATTACGACGTCAGAAGGGAGAGCTTCCGCAAGCTGACGTCTTTCCTCGACGAGGAGAAGGGCGATGTGTTCGACGCTTCCCTGATAGCTTATGCCGGCAGCAACATAATCGTCCGCGTGCTGCCGGACAACGAATTCGTGAGGGATCTGACGGAAAAAGTATCGAAATCGATAGCCAACGCCGAAAACGGAAGGATGGTATTCGGCAACTTCCTTTTCATAGAGACTTTCATGAACCATCACAACGGAAAGAGATATTACACGCACATCTGCTACGACCCCAACAGCGCGGCCAACGACCTCTCCGCATTCCTGACGATCGTGAACAACTGCAGATACGAGATCGAAAGCGGGAATCCCCTGCCGGACCATCAGCACATCTATGACAAGTACCTCCTGATCAGGGAGGACGACGAATGCACCATAGCGGAATACAACAGCCAGGCCATCATGCAGCACAGCAACAACGCCGGCTATTCCGTATACATTTCCAATTTCACCCGCAACCCGGTCTCGGCTCTCATCCCGTTCCTGCAGAGAAAGACCATCACAGACATGTTCAACGGGATGATGAACGAATATGACAGCGCTTCCCTGAACCTGTCGTCGGAGCAGGTATATCTCAGCCGCATTTTCATACAGTTCATTGCCCTGATAATCAAGCGCGAAGTCGAGCGCAGGATGGACCTGTACAAGCTCAACAAAACCCTGTCCTACAAAGAGATGATAGAGATGCTGGACAGCATCAGGACGGTGAAGATGCCCGGATCCAAAAAGATGATCGACACCGAGATAGATGCGTCGGCCATGCGCGTCCTGAATGCTTTCGGGATAGCGCCGGAAGAGGATTGAAAATCTCCGGGAAAGCCCGGAGAATGGTTTCAGGAAGATTTCTTCAGAGCCTGGTACTCTCTGACGTAAGCTTTGCTGCGGGTCGCCGCCTTCTGGAGGTAATCCAGAGCTTTCTTCCGATCGGCGGGGACGCCTTTGCCGTGGCGGTATGCGCGGCCCATGCGGGCGAGAGCCCCGGGCTCGGCTTTGGATGCGGGACCGCTGATCACCTCGATCATCTCCTCGAAGGCTTCAGGGGTGCCGACCTCCCACAGGACATCGAACAGGTCGTTCCTTGCCAGCGGGACATTCTGGTCCACGGCCGTTCTGATGTACTTCTCAGCCTTCTTGAGATCAGCTTTCACGCCCTTTCCCGCCAGATATGCGCGCCCGAGCAGCCTGCACGACATGCCGTCGCCTTCTTCGGCGGATTCGGAAATGATTCCGATCATATCTTTATAGGATTCTTTGGTGCCTTTTTTCCAGAGCCCGTTGAAAAGGCTGTATTTGGCCCACATGATGCCCATGGAATCCAATCTTCTGGCCCATCCGATGCGGGTGTCAAGGTCGGCCTTGGCTTTGGCGGCCATCTTGTATGCATGCTCCATTATGCATGCGGACTCTGTGTCTCCCCTCTCCACGAGTTCGACACAGGCAGAGCAGGCCTCTATCCTGTTGCCCTCGGAGACCGCCTCCAGATACGCTTTCCTGAGGGCGATCGTGCCTGCGGCAGTGTCGTTCAGGATGGCGCCGATATCCCCGGCGCATCCCGCAGAAAGGGAATCGAGGGCATTCCTGTCGTATTTCTCGGTGATGACATCGATGGAAGATTTGATGTATTCTATGATGCGGGGGATGTAATGGAAGGCTTTCCCATCCCTGGAGATGCAATCGAACGGCATTGTGATCGCGTATCCGTTGGCCTCGTCCAGCAGCTTCTCGGCAATGCCGTCGATGAAGCTGGATCCCATGTATTCCGGGATCGGATATGCCGCATTCTCGCCCATGCGGTAAGCAGACGGGCGGGCGCATATGACTATGATTTTTCTGCGCCAATTCTTCCTCAGGAACTTCCCCAGAGCGGCGATCTCCGCGGACGGATCGGATTCTACGCCGCACGAAAGATGCTGCGTATCGACGACGATCCAATCGGCTTTGCCGGAGGTCAGCACCTCCATCTCCCCTTCCGATATGAAAAGCGGGTTTACCCCGGTTACGCATCCTTTTATCTCATGACCCTCCGCATCCGATTGCAGAGCGTCTTTCCCTACGGAACCGCCAAGAACATTGAAAGTTGCTTCCGCCAACCTCTCGCCTCAGCCCCCCCCATATCAATCTGCTTATTTTAGGATTGGTACGGAGACATAGGCAATACGTTTGACATGAGAATGAACTGAAAAATGGGGACGGCGGCACCGATTGCCGGCACCGCCTGCGGAATCACTTCCGCTGTCCCTTAATCTGTTTCACAACTCACAGGTAGTTGTAGTAGAGGATGACATCCTCAGTGATGGGTCCGAAGACGACCTCGGTGTTAGCCGTGTCGATGACGTTGAGGGTCAGAGTGGATCCATCGTGGGTGGTGGTGGCAGGAGCGTAGCTGTACGTTCCGTACTCCTCGAAGGCGATTCCCATCTTCTTTCCGACGTTGTCTCCGTAGGCCTGGATGACCTGGTTGAAGTCATCGCCGTAGTTGACATCGAAGGAG
>JAEEJP010000041.1 GCA_016281925.1 Methanomassiliicoccaceae archaeon | reverse complement strand
TCTTCGGGAAGATGGCCAGAACGCTTCTCAGAGGCATACGCGTCAGCTCGAAGGAAGAGCTCATCGAAAGGATCTACCGGTATATCGACCAGGTCAACCAGGAGCCGGTGGTATTCAGATGGACCTACAAGATGGACGAGGTTACTGTCTAATTAGTTAATGTAATTATGAAACGTTATACTAGTTTTTCTCTAGCAGATGTCTGAGGATATTCCAAATCATGAGAATTCTCGCAAGATACTGCGATATAATTTGTATAACCTGAGTCAGAATGCAGGAAATAGCTCGGCAGATCGAGATATTCCTCGTACCTCGTCTGGATCTCGCATTTCACGAGAGCACAGACCCTTATGGCCTCATCGAGTTACTGTCGGTTTGCCCAGAAATCGCATACTTGAAGGCCCGCATCGGACACGAAACCGCCTTTCATCGCCTGGAAAAAGGTTCAGCCGGGGCGGAAGTGCAGGCCCCCGACAGATTTAGGATCAGACAACCGCGGTCAGGACCCAGCCCTGGCCGGAGAAGGACTTGCCCGCGAGGTTCCCGGGGGAGGCCTTGATTTTGACGCCGCCCGCGTCCTTGAACGCATACCCGTAGAAAGCCTTGGAATCCACGCTGTTGAGGCCACCTCCCAATCGAACCCCGGATGGCTTATGAACGCGGGGATGGAGATATCGGTCGCGCCGTCTCCTGCCGGGCGGACCGCCGCGGCCGTCTTGGGCTCCCCGTTGCCGGTGATCCTGTACTTCACGTCCCCGCTTACGATGGTTCCGCCGGCCTTCGGGACGTACCGCTTAAGGCTGGAAGCATCGTCTCCGGTGAACTTGTGGCCGGCCACGGCGTCGCTTATTTCTTTTTCCCGAAATACTTCTCGTATTTTTCCATCGGCGCTTCTCCGAGCAGCTGAGGAGCAACCCTCATATCCCATCTTGAATTCCCCTCGATCAGCAGCGGCCCGTAAGGGGTTATCGCGACATCCCATCCTGCCGAATTCATATTGTACAGATGCTTATGGGCATTGACGACCAGTTCTTTTACGGCGTCCCAGAATGGAACAGTAAATTCGGAGAATTTGACGCCGCTGAAAGGATGCTCGCAGAACGCTTTGCCGGTGCTGAGCTGGCGGGCCTACCCGAACAGACGGCCGTCTTCTCCTACCATGACGGAAACCCCGCCCGAATGAACGTTGTCGGTATAGCTGTCGCCGATGCTTGCTTTCAGCCAGCACTCGAATATATCGATGGATTTGCCGTTCCGGACCGTGACCACGCGAAGAGTGTTGACGCTGTTCGGATTCAGAGATGCCATAACCGGATGCTGGACGACCTTCTTCTCCAGCACCCAAGTGTACCTGTTCAGACGGGGGATCGAGATCAGATCGTCGTAGCTGCCCACAAAATAGGTCGTAGTTCCGAGCGATCCCGAGATATATTTGCAGAAATATCCGCTCATCTGCGTTATGTCGCTGCCCACCTATGGATTCAGAGCGCAATCGCAGTACTGCCCCTGATAGTATACTCCCAAAAGGTCTGGACATCTTATGCCGAATCTGTCGCAAAAAATATGGAACGCCAGTTTGTCGCTCAGGAAGCATTTCTGAGGCTTGTCGTTGCGGGCATAGCGGATGCGCTAGTACTTCGAAAGCACTTTGTTCCAATGCTTCTCTTCTTCGGTGTCAGGCATGGCCTGTCATGTTGTTGATTTATTAAACAGCTTTCCCACAGGACCATAGGTTCCGCTGGATCCGGTTTCAGCAAGCCGCAGCAATGCAAGGTGCAGTCCTCGCCTTTGTAATAGTATACTCTGTCATCGACGCACAGAGGCGAGCTGGGAACCTTCCATACGTTGGTCCCCGAGTCCATTACCCCCGTCACGCTCCATGCGAGAGCCATCTCCTCTTCGGTTATCGGCGTCTTGGAATCCGATACACCGAAGCTGCCCAGATCCCCTCCCGCATGCGACCACTGTGACGGAGACGTCTCCGCCAGGATCCTCGGATAGATGATCTCGGGATCCGGCAGATCCTCCGGACTTCCGGGATCGTAGCTGCCCCTATCCGTCAGCAGGAAAACCCCGGCTATGATTGCGATAGCGGCCACCAATGCGGCTGCGATGGCAAGCGCTTTCATGGTGTCCCTTCCTCGTTGCACATAGATGGATGAATATGCCTATACAAATTTATTTGAAATCACAATTCTTTCCCCTGAGAACGTCCAATGCATTTTCTTATGCATTCAAATGGACATATCCGGGGGCATGATGCCGCCCCGTTCCGCTTTGCATCCCGCATCCGGACGGATCCATTTCTGCCGGGATGAATGCCGGATCGGACATGTTGCATGCGTGCACAGAGCGCATTCAAATCCCCGGGCGGGGACTCCCTTCCCATGGGCTTGGAAACGGCGCGGGACCTCAGGAAGGACGGCATAGCCAAGGCCCTGCTGTCCGACCCCGGGTGCCTGGCGCACATAGTCCGGGACGCCGTCGCGGAAGCCAGAGGCATGAGCGTCGACGAGATCGTGGGCCGGCTCAGCCTGTCTGGGAACGCAGTACGGACGCTGTCTGAGGGCCTGATAACCGGCTTCGGCTCCGTCGTCTACGACCTCGTCTTCGAATTCGAGATGCCGGACGGCGTGAAAGCGGTGATAGACGTGGAGATCCAGGGCAGCTGCCCGCCGTGGATCGGCAGGCGCCAGATGATGTACCTTTCCGGTCTGGCCTGGTACGCGAACCGCAGCCCGGCCAGGGACTACTCCGCGGTCAGGCCGGTGTACTGCATCTGGATATTCCTGAACCCGAAGGCGGAGGACAGGAACAGGATGTACGCGATGAAGCTCGGCCGCAAAGGATCCGAAGTGCCTATGACCCTCGTAGAGATGCATATCGGCGACCCCGAGGGCGCGGCATGCGGCGCCCTGAGGCTGCTGGACATCCTGTTCATGAAAGACGGGGACGCGCGGTCGAACCTAGAACGCGCCGCGACAGAGTTTAATATCGATTGGGGAGATGGAATCAGGGGGAATGTCATGAGCACGCTTGAGGAGTTCATAGCGGAATACAGGATAGGGCTGATAGAGAGCGCCAAAGAAGACGGGTTCATAGAGGGCAAGAAAGAAGGCAAGAGAGAGGGCATCCTGCAGGAAAGAAGCTACATGAGATCGGTTATGATCGCTAACTATGTGGAAACCGTCAGGAAAGCCATTTCCGCCGGGATGAGCGAGAACGATGCCATGGCCCTGGTGCCGGAAGATATAGCAGACGAAGTCGCCGAAGCCCTTCGCGGGGAATGCCCTGATGGCGGTTTCCGAAGGATCTGCCGATATACGTGGGCGCTCCGGATCTGCGGGAACAGACAATCTCCATCTCTGAATGAGCTCTGAGCGGATGATATCCTCAGGTAGTCTCAAACTGGTTGTCGTAAAGCCTTCTGTAATACCCTCCCAGCTCCATAAGCTCGCAATGGGTTCCGGATTCCACAACATTGCCGGAATCCACCACCAGAATCATATCGGCGTTCCTTATGGTGGAAAGCCGATGGGCGATCACGAATGATGTTCTGCCTTCAACCAGCCTGTCCATGGATTCCTGTATGCGGGTCTCGGTCAGGGTATCCACCGAACTCGTGGCTTCGTCCAATATGATGAGCGGGGATTCCCTGATCAGAGCGCGGGCGATGCTTATCTGCTGCTTCTGCCCTGAAGACAGCGACAGCGAACCTCCGATCCGCGTGTCATAGCCTTGAGGAAGGGACTCTATGAATTCCTTTATCCCCACGGCCTCGCAGGCCTTCTCCAGCTCCTCATCGGTTATTCTCCTGTTGAACGAGATGTTCTCCCTTATCGTCCCCTCGAAGATCCACGAATCCTGGAGCACCATGCTGAACATCTCTCTGACCTGGCTCCGCTTGATGTCCCTTATATCGACGCCGTCGATGGCTATCCTCCCGGAATCCACGTCGTAGAACCTCATAAGAAGGCTCGCAATGGTTGTCTTCCCCGCCCCGGTGGGCCCGACTATCGCCACCATCTGGCCCGGCTTCACCAGAAGATCCATCCCGCGTATGCATTCGGTCCCCGGGACATAAGAGAAGCGGACGCCTTCGAACGAGACCTCGCCCCTGAACCCTTCCGGGCGGCCGGCCTTGCCGCTTTCGTCCTCGAGCTCCTCAAGATCCAGGAATTCGAATATCCTCTCCGCCGAAGCCACCATCCCCTGCATCCCGGACAGGGTATTGCTCAGGCGCTCCAGAGGCTGGGAGAATTCCCTTATGTAGATGAGGAAGGCGACCACCGTCCCGAATCCCATGGATCCCTCGAATATCATCATTGTCCCCGCGATGCAGACGACGCCATAGCTCAGATTCCCGACGAACGACATCATCTGGGGTATTATCTCGGTGAAGAACTGGGACCGGAACGCGCTCGCGCGCAGCCTCCCGTTTATCCCGTCGAAATTAGCTCTGTAACGCGGAGCGGCGCCATATGCGTCGATGACATCGAGACCGTAGAACGCCTCCTCGACGATCCCGTTCATCCTGCCGAGATCCTCGGCCTGGGCGGCGAAATGCTTCTGGGACACGCGCATGACCGCCCAGGCTATCCCCAGCCCGAGAACCACCGGGGCCACGGCGATCAGCGCCAGGATCCAGCTGAGGGATGCCATCATTATGAACGCGCCGGCTATCATGACCGCGGAAGTCGCTATTCCGTTGATGCTCTCCGCGGATTTGGTGCGTATCTGGTCCGAATCGTTGGAAAAGCGGCTCATGACGTCCCCTATGCCGATCCTGTCCAGGACGCGCTGGGGCAGACGGGATATCTTCCAGCTCAGATCCACGCGCACCAGATTCGCGTTCAGCTCCGAGGACGTCGGGATGTAATATTGCGATATGGCCTTGGAAACGGCGGCCGCAGCGTAGATTGCGGCCACGCACAGCATCAGGCCGGTCACCAGGCCCATGTCTATGGAGCCGCCTATGCCCTCCGAGACCTGGTCGGTTATCTCCTTGATGTATTGCGGAGCCAGAAGGACCAGGACCGAAGATATGACGGACGCGACGGTCCCGGCAGCTATGCGCCACCTGTATTTCCCGATGTAGCCGCAGAGCCTGATGAACGTAGGCCAGAACCTCTTAGCTTTCTGGACCTTCTCCATGCGCAACGGGACGGCCATCTCATCCCCCCATCTGCGTCGCGACGATGCGCGCGTACACCGGGCATCCCTCCATCAGGGCCTCATGGGTCCCGATCCCGGCCACTCTGCCGTCCTCCAGCACGACGATCACGTCCGCCCCCATGATTGACCTGACCCTCTGGCTTATCACGATCTTGGTCCTGTCCGGGAGCCTCTCCCTAAGAGCCCTTCCCAAGGCGAGATCAGTGCTCATATCGAGGGCGGAGAAGGAATCGTCCAATACGAGTATGCGGGAGCCCCTGCAGACCGCCCTCGCTATGGCGAGCCTCTGCATCTGCCCTCCGGAGAGCCCCCGGCCTTGGCGGCCAATCTCGGAATCCAGCCCGTCCGGCATCGATCTGACGAATCCCTCCGCCTGGGCGATCCCCAGCGCGTCCCAGACCTCCCCGTCGGAGCGGGAGCCGTCCCCGCTGAAATCCACGTTGCTCCTCACGGTCCCGGAGAAAATGACCGCCTCCTGCGGGACATAGGCCATCTTCCCCTTCAGGACGCCCCTCCGGTACGATCTGACATCCTCGCCGTCGATCAGGATCTGCCCTCCCGAGACGTCGTAGCTGCGCTGCATGAGCTTCGCCACGGTGCTCTTCCCGCAGCCGGTCCTGCCGATGATCCCGAGGGTCTGGCCGGGCCCCACGCTGAAGCTCACCCCGTCGAGGGCGTTCCTGCTGGTCCCCGGATATCTGAAGGTCACGTCCCTGAATTCGACGGTGCCTTCGCCGCTGCCTTCCGGCCCGTCTCCGGGGAATTCTACGGACGGAACTGCAGATATGACCTCCTCCACGCGGCGCACGCTGACGATCACGCGGGGGTAATCGCGTATGAAATCGGCTATCATGACGAACGCGTTCAGCACCTGCAGGCCGTATGACGAAAACGCGATCATATCGGAGAACAGCCTCATCTGGGTGTCCGCTTCACCGGCGGAGCTGATCAGTATGGCCCCTATCCAGTATATCGCCATCGTCAGGAAGTTGGAGACCACCGAAGGCAGCATGAAAAGGGGGAAGCGGACATGGAAGAGGCCCATGTAATTGTCCAGCATCTCCTCCGAGGCCCTCTGGAACTTCTTCCCCTGGAACTCCTCGGCGTTGTATGCCCTCACCACCCTCGACCCGAGGATGCTTTCGCGGGTCTCGCGGTTGAGGGAATCGGTCAGGATCTGGGCCCTGCTGAAGTATTTGACGCTGAGATATGTGATGACGGATATGGCGGCCACCAGGAACACGACGCATCCGGCGGTGGCCAGGGTCCACTGCCATCCTCCTCCCGCGATCTTCAGGATGGCCCACACCGCCAGAATGGGAGCCTTTATGACCGTCTGCAGAGCGGTGCTGACGAACAGCTGGACCTGCCTGACATCGTTGGTGCTGCGGGTGACCAGAGAAGCGACGGAGAACCTGGATACGTCCTCGGACGAGAACCTCTGGACCTGATCGAACATCTCGGAGCGGAGCCTGCTGGCGAGAGACGCGCCGATGTAAGCTATCAGCGTCCCGGCGCAGAGCGAGGCCGCCAGGCTCATGAGGGCGCAGAGAACCATCATGAGCCCGCTCTCAGCGATGGATTCCAGCGTCGTCCCCGTCTGGAGCGAGTAGGTGATGCTCTGCATGTATTCAGGGATCTTCAGATCGAAATACACCTGGACGACAACGAATAGAACGACCGGAACGATCAGAAGGCGGTCGCGTCCGCTGAGGTATTTCGTTATCGTCTGTATGGCCCCCTGAACCAGGAATGGGCCCCCATCCGGAGCATCTCTATTAACGTTCCTCCGGCCGGCGGATGATGGAGGAATCAATCGCCGTATTTGATTCATGATTTGCTGTTTCGTCAGCCGGATCCATCCGAAGGCTCCGGTTCGGCGACGGAACGCCCATGTTATATATTGCCGGGGCCCATTTTTTCCGGCGAATCAGACCCGGCAGTTCCGCCGGATTCTGGCAGAGGTGCGATCGATGCTCGAAAAAGAGGAGGAAAAAGGTAACGACGGAATCATCGTCATCAACAGGGCCGATCCCTGCATGTGCGGAGGGACCGACGAGACCCTGGACACCAAGGCCCCGAAGAAGATAGAATCGGATGATATGACGCTGTTCTCGGTCGACTGCTCCTTCAGCATCGTATGCACGCCTTTCGGGTCGCCCGCCGCGGATCTTCTTTATGTCAACGCATTCGCGGACCGCGCGGGAGAGAATTCCATGCTGTACCTTGATAAGCGCCTCAGAGACGGGAGAGCCTCGTCCTGGGCCCTCGTGAAAGGGCATGACGTATTCCGCGATCTGGCGGACCTGGTGAAAGAGGACGGTCTGGCCGGATCCAACGGCCGCCACTCCACGACCCACGGCCTGCCCGAGAACTTCGGAGGAAGAGCGGACATCAGATACGCCAGCGGGGAGAGGATAAGCTTCTCTAACAACCAATGCCCCATTATTTCCCCGGAAACAGGGGCGAAGATGGCCGGGATCCTGGAGAAAGCCATGGAAGGGCCCAGAGTCCCGCTGCCGGACATATCCGGGCTGAGAACGGTATCCTTCCGCGAAGAACGCGGCAACGACGGTTTCACAGAGGCTGTCCTGACACTCTGCGGGGACGGGACCGGCATCAACAGGAAAACCTCCCGCTACAGCGGCCCCCAAATCTACAGGAGCGAGAAGAAACTGGGCAGAGAGACCGTTGACCAGATAAAAAATACGATCGTGAAATGCGGGCTGCTCGCATGGGAAAAGCTTCCGCCCAGCGGATACGGTTTCGGCAGCGAAAAAACCCTGACGTTCTCCTTCGAAGACGGGACGGAAGTGGCCGCCAAGAACGACAGCCGCCTGCCATA
>JAEEJP010000040.1 GCA_016281925.1 Methanomassiliicoccaceae archaeon | reverse complement strand
GCCAGGTGCTCCGGCGTGTTCTGCCCGAGCTCCTCTATCTGCTCCACGGTCATGGTGCGGTCGGTTGCCCTCATCAGAGGGATGTAGACCCTGCCTTCGTAGGCGGTGGGTCCGGAAGAGGAGAACTCCCTGTCGAAATGAAGGCTGTCGACGACCTCGCCGGTGTCGGCGTCAATCATCAAGGCGGTCGCGCCGCCCTCGTTGAACCCCCTCTTCAGTATGACGCAGCGGTCCCCGAAGAAGGCGGGGATCTCGTTGCAGAACCCGTCGGACTCGATTGCCCAGACGGGCTCGGATATCTCATCGGGAACCCCGGGGTCCTTGTCCTCGGACGAGAAGCAGGCGAAGCCGCCCTGATAGGTCCCTAGGAACACCTTGCCGTCGTAGTAGGACATGAACCACTGGACGTCCTGGCCCGCCAACGGGGTGCCGACGAACAGCTGCCTCAAGGTATCCGCGTCGAAGGCCTTCAGGACCGAATAGCTCCCTCCGGACTTCGGCTGGACGTAAGTAGCCACGAATATCTTCCCGTCGCCGTAAGCCAAAGGCATCGTGTAGACGCCGTCGGACTCGCACTTGGCAGAGACTATGTCCCTGCCGGTCGACACGTCGCAGCAACGCAGGGTGCTGTCCGCGCCTTTGTAATAGTACACCTTGTCCCCGACGCACAGCGGAGAGCTGGGAACCCTCCAGATGTTCGTCCCCGCATCCATCACGCCGGTCACGCTCCATGCGAGATCCATCTCCTCTTCGCTGACAGGAGTCTTCGAATCGGTGACGCCCAGACTTCCCAGGTCCCCTCCCGCATACGACCACTGTGACGGCGAAGTCACCTCCGGCTCCCTAGGATAAACCAGTTCCACCGGGTCAACGGGGTCCACCGGGTCAACGGGGTCCACCGGGTCAACGGGGTCCACCGGGTCAACGGGGTCCACCGGGTCAACGGGGTCCACCGGGTCTGGCTCATCCGGAGCAAACGGATTGTTGCCATTAGAAGCGAAAAGAGCGCCTACGGCAACTGCCAATATTATCAGTACTGTCACGAAGGCAAGCATCCTCATGACGGTTCCTCCATTTTGCGCATGAACACTGATACATTTGTGTGCATTTATTGAAAATTACAGATTATTCTCCCTCTTATGTCCAATCAACATTTCTCGAATACGGCATGCACGATATCACCATCAAAAAGTCCTTCCCTTGGCATGGACAGAGGCGGCCTTCCTGGCGTCGCACCCGCAGCTCTCCATCGTCATCTCCACGAGGTCATTGATGAAGATCTCCTTCCACCGCAAGAGGCGGACCGACAGGGTCGCCGGGTACGCATACACCGACGAGGACAGCATTAAAACGTAAGGAAAAGGAAAGCCGGATACCTGGAAAGACGTGCGAGGGGCCTTCGCCACGGCATGGTGCTGTCGAGGACGATCTTGTTCTGGTCGCGGAGAGCCTTGGCTGCCGACACGAAGTGCTTCCCTTCGAGCTCGAGGTCATACGGCCTCGAGGTCAGAAAGGCGTCGAAGCACTGCTTCTGCGTCATGTAATACCTTATCGGATAGTCGTCCGTCTTGCTCACCAGCCCCTCCTCCAAAAGCCTCGCCGCCCTCCGGGCCAGCGTCTTGTAGTTCAGACCCGTCGCGGCCTCCAGCTCCGCCAGAGTCCTCGGATCCTCACCGAGGGAAGCCATTATCCTGCACATGGTCGCATCTTCCACCAAGGGTGACGCGCTGGATTTGAACACCACCTCGGCGCTCCCGTCCTCCCTGGTGTACTCGATCTTGACCGGCCGCCCCCTGGCGAGGAGGGAGACGTGAGCAGCGTAGTATGGGGACGCGAACGTCACGTCGACGGCCAGCCCGGACGGGGACGCGGCCCCGGCCAGATATGATACCAGATGCCTCGAGTCCGGCCTGCGGACGCACACGATGTTGGTCCTCCGGAATCCGCGAGGCGCCAGGAAGTCCCTGAGCAGCTCCGCCTTCCCCTCCGAGGGCATGACCACGTATAGGACATCGGATGAGACGTGCCTCCCGACGGCGGCAACCTCCCTCTCCGAAAGCTCCCCGTCCCCCGACACGAACACGACGGCCTCGAACGCCATATGAAACAGAATGGCGAGCGCGGTGAAAGTGTTAAAGGTTGCCGAAGGCGCCGGTGGAACCAGACTGTTAAATACCGTGTTTACTTTCTCAATAATATGAGAAACTATGGGGAGGCGCGTCGGGAACGCGTCATGGAACAAGGCTTCGGGAGGCAGGAAAAATGGCGATCGACTTCTCCAAGGCGAAGGAGAGCTGCTTGAGATCCATCTCCTTCGAGATAGACTGGGCTGACGAGGCGGGGGAGGCTTATCTGAAGGACACCAAGAAGGGCGAAGGGTTCGACCCTTCCCTCGCGGTTCTCGACAGATACCGCGGAATGAAGGGATGGCCCAAGGTCGAGGAAGCCCATGCCAAGGCGCTCGCGCTTCTTGAGGCTGAAAACATCGAGGACTTGGATAGCGACTCCGAGCTGGCCTATGACGTCTGCCGCCACGCCATATTAGAGCAGGAGGACGTATCCCCAGAGGAGGCGCTGGAGACGTTCGAGCGGTACGCGATCATGGGGATGACCGATGCATCTCTCAGAGCCGGACTGCTCCGCTTCGTCGGATACGGGTGCGAGAGGGACCCTGCGAAGGCGCTGGAGCACTTCCGGAGGGCTGAAACCGACGGAAAAGATGAGGCGGCGGCATGGGTGCAATTCTACATGGACGAACCCTATGAAGACGACTATGACTGTGACGCGGAGCCTTTCGAAGACGATACGAGGTATTATGGGCCCTCTACCATGGTGTACGACTGCCCTCTGGATCCTTTTACGCCTGAATGGTAGGTCTTGCAGTGCGTATCCGCAGATACTCCGAAGGACCTGATGGCTTTCGAAACCTGGATGGGCACGGCATCCAACGACATGTACGAGCTGCATCCCTTCTACTGGGGGGACGGCGTGAATCCTGAATCCATACTTCCGAACTTCGCATTCAAACCCACCGGGCTGGAGGTGACATGGAGCAAGGATCCGCTAAGGGATGCCCAGATGAACCAGCCGCTGTCCCTGTCCGAGTTGCGGCACATAGTCCGGCTCTGCATCGAGCATGCGGCGGAGTCGAGATGCTGGGAGGGGAGAAAATGACGGACGCCGGAAAAACCTTGAGCCTGGACGCCACCAAAGCCCTGATAGAAGCCCTAGCCTTCAGGGATTTCTCCCGCTGGAGGCGGGAAGACGATTACGGCTGGCATGACATGACGTTCGCCCTCGGCCTCGGCTACGGCTACCGCCTGTACGCCCATCCGGGAGCGGACCGCATTTCCAGGCCGACTGAATTCGAACTCGTCCACGACGGCGGCTTCATGCTTTGCTCCATGATGGAATTCAGCGGCCTGTGCCGTGGCTGTCTCGAATTGGGCGGATTCGGATGCTCTGCCACGCTCAGACTGGACCGGACCATGGATCCCGAGGCCTATGCCGACTCGATCGCCGGGACCGTGTGCAAGGACAGAGTGACGTTCACGAAATATGGTAAGACGAAGACGACCCACGTGTATGCGTCCGAGGCCCCGTATGCCGGAGACGACGGACGGGAAACCGAGTCCCACGGATTGTCCTGGGAGTTCAAGCAGGGCCTGATGAGGGCCGCATACGCCCAGGACTACTCGTGGATCGACGACCACCTAGACGAGTTTTGGGATGACAAGGACTTCTAGCTCAGGTTCTGGGACAAGGAAGAAACGGGCTATTGCAGCCGTTACAGCATCGAAGTCTATACGCCCGACAGCTGGAGCGCCGCCGTCGAATTCTCTACCAGCGGCCTTCTTTGCAGGAACAGCGACGGACTGCTTTTACGTTCCAACGACGCCGTGCTGACCATCCCGGTGTCCGACGGGGACATGGAGAGGTTCCGCAGGGAGACGGGGT
>JAEEJP010000039.1 GCA_016281925.1 Methanomassiliicoccaceae archaeon | reverse complement strand
GATCATGGCGATGTCCATGCAGGCAAGCACGGCGCAGATGAAGACCATGCCCATAACCATGCTCTTCGTCATCCCCGTGTACGCCTGGGTCTACTACTTCCTGAAGACCACTCCGGACGCGGCCTATTTCCCCGGCTGGGACGGGGTCTGGGTCAATCTGCCCTGGGGGCTCCAGGATGTGACGGACGCCCTGATGGGATTCTTCCCCATCTGGATCGTCCTGTACACCCTGATCAGCCTCCCCATAGGGCAGGTCGAGAACAGGCTCATAAGGCTCGTCCTCCTCAGAAGGCGCCTCAGAAAGCTCGATCTCGAAGTCAAGAGGGCTGAGATCGAATGAGAATAACCATAAGCGGTCCGCCCGGGTCCGGGAAGACGACCGCATGCCGCCTGCTCTCGGAGGCTCTCGGCCTGGAGATGACCGTCTTCGGGAAGATCTTCCGCGAGCTCGCGGCCGAAAAAGGCTTATCTTTGGGGGAGCTCGGCGCGATCGCCGAGAAGGACCCCTCCATCGACCGCATGATCGACGGAAGGATCCTGGAGATCGCGAGGGCCAACCCCGATATGATTCTTGAATCCAGGCTTTCCGCGTATATGCTCAGCAGGAACGGCATACCCGCGTTCAAAGTCTATCTCGATGCGGCCCCCGACGTGCGCTTCGCAAGGATCGGAGTCCGCGACGGCGAGACTTTGGATGAAGCCATAGCGAACACTGTGGAACGCGCCGCGTCCGAGGCCAAGAGATACATGATGTACTACGGCATCGACGTCACGGACCTGAGCGTGTACGATCTGATCGTGGACACCGGGGACAAGACCCCTGAAGAGGTCGTGCAGGCCATTCTGGACGGCATGGGTGCTTACGATGCTGGTGAAGGATCCGGATGCGATCCCAGATAAGTGGGGCAAGAGGCCTTCCGACCGCTCGGTCGGCGAGCTTCTCCGCGGCGGAGTTATAATCCTCGACAAGCCTCCGGGGCCCACTTCGCATCAGGCCACCGCCTGGGCGAGGGACGCGCTGAAAGCCGATAAGGTCGGCCACGGCGGCACGTTGGATCCTTATGTGAGCGGGGTCCTGCCTCTGACCGTCGGGAAGGCCGTCCGCCTGACTGATGTCGTTCTCTCTTCTGACAAGGAATACATCTGCCTCATGCGCCTGCATGCGGACCGCCCGGAGAAGCGGGTGAGGGAGGTCGTATCCCGTTTCCGGGGGAAGATCTATCAGCTCCCTCCGGTGAGATCGGCCGTCAAAAGGCAGCTGAGGATCAGAACCGTCAAGGAGCTGGAGATACTGGACCTCAGGGGGCGTGACGTTCTGCTGAGGATCTCGTGCGACGCCGGGACATACGCGCGCACCCTCTGCACGGACATAGGCGACGTGCTGGGATGCGGGGCCAACATGGTCGAGCTCAGGCGCACCCGCTCCGGGAAGATGACCGAAGCCAGGGCGGCGACGCTGCAGGACCTGAAGGACGCTTACGTTCTCTGGCAGCAGTACGGCCGGGGGGAATGGCTCAGAAGCCTGATCCTTCCCATGGAGGTTCTCGCCGAGCCTCTGCCCAAGGTCGTGGTAAAAGCCACCGCCGTGGATGCCGTATGCCACGGGGCGGATCTGAGCGTCCGCGGGGTGCATATGCTCGACGAAGGCATAAGAAAAAACGCTCTGGTCGCCATGATGACCGCCCGCGGGGAGCTCATCGCCCTGGGGAAGATGGCGATGTCGTCGGAGAAGGTGATGGCCGCGTCCCAAGGGAAAGCGGTCGATACCGAGAGGGTGCTCATGGAAGCCGGCCATTATCCCAGGATGTGGAAGTATTCCACGGATCTGGATCTTCCGTCCGAGCCGGAGTTCCCCGAGCGAGCGTTAACGGTACATACCACCCCGCCGATGCCCTGGGCATGGGCATATTCAGCAGAAGGACGCAGGTCATGGGCCCCGAGACGATTTCGGTCGGGGAGTTCGATCCCACCGTGGACGGATGCTACCGCAACGTCGAAATCAGGACGCTTCAGGTGAAGCCGAAGCATCTCCTTTACGTCAGAATACATTCGGACAATCCCGTGGACGTGGTCGTGGCAAACGAGGACCAGTCCGCCGCCGGGGTCAAGAACGGAATCACGGACGAGACCATGGGGCCGTTCAGCACCCAGAGGTTCTCCACCATGGGTCTTTTCCTCGGGGTGTACCGCGGCGACAGAGCAGAAGTCAGCGTGGAAGCGTGGATAGAGAAGGCCTGAGCCCTCCCCGATCGCCACAGATTGGATTTGTCGGTGTTCTCGTTCATCCTTCCGGGGCTGCTGAGGCCCTGGATGATCGGCATGAAGACCGCTCCGGACGACATTCCGGGGGTTTTGTTGAGGCCGATTATCTCCGGCTCGTGGTAGTTCGTAATTATGACCTGATATCTCTGGACCACGTCCTCCACGGATATGCAGGGGAACTCCGATTTCTTCAGTATGTCCAGCGCAACGTCCGCGAGCGCCTGTATCTGCTCCGGGGTGACGTCGTCGGACAGCCTTATGAAGAACGTGTGCTCCTCGGTCTCGCCGTTCATCATGTATTCGACCTTGGATTCGCCGACGATCTTTCTGAAAAGGTCCTCTTTCTCGCCGTTTCCCGCGAATGCGACCATGCGTCTCTTCCAGGTCTCTGGGATGTCGATGTAAATCGCTTCTTCGCCCAGTATTTTCCACATGATGCCCATATCGGGCGCTTTCGGTTAATAAGTTCCTATCGTGCCGTTCCGATATGCAGCCAAGGATGTTGGATTCCTGACGCAGTTGCGTGACCGCATGGCCAACGCTTAACTTCTTCCCGGACAGGTTCCGATCGGGGGATACAATCCGCGGGGATATCGACGCTCAGATCACGGATCACGGCATGAAAGCCGGGTTTCACGACCCTCAGTTCGCGGTTCCGATAGCGATGGAGGTCGTAAGGGAAGCCAAGGGGCTGTCCTACGATCAGGTGGCTTCGGCTTTCGAGTACGGAGCCGACGGAAAGACGATCAAAGGGCTGGACACGGCCATAGAGTTCGGCAGCGACCACATATTGGATTCCCTGTTCTTTCTGCGGCTTCCATGCGAAGACGGCGTCAAAGAGGTCTACCTGAACATCGAAGGGCAGGCTAGCCGCGGTGTTCCGTATAATCTGAGGGACCGCGCGGCGATATACCTATGCGGCATGATGTGCCGCCAGAAGGATCGATCAGGGGATACCGCGGCATCCGCAGGATGTACACAGTGTGGATACTGCCGCGCCCGCTGGCGTCCCGCGCCAACACCTGGGGCAGAATCCCTTAGGACGGGCTGTTCGGGATCCAGAGCGAGAACGAGGACGAGATCTCCGCCGTTGGGCCCGCCGAAATGGCGTTCATATTCCTCGGCAGGGCGGATGAGCCGTGCGATAACCCCTTCTTCAGGCGCATGGACCTCAGGTTCGGCGTTGGAATGACCGCGGAGGAGAGGTAAACGCCTTGTATGAAGAATTTATTATCAAATTGAATAAATTGTCAGTTGAAGGGATAAAATCTATGGATATGTGGCAGGAAGCCATCGAAGAGGAGAGAAAAGAAAGTCTGAAAGAAGGTATGGAAATGGGTGCCGACATGGAGCGCAAGGCCGCGGTGGAGGCCATCGCCGGAATGGTCCGGGATTTCATGGCCGAGACCGGGATATCGTCCGAAGAAGCAATCAGACGCGTCCGCGTCCCGGAGAGGTATTCGGATTCGGTCAGGGCGGCTCTGTCCTCGCTACCCTGATCGCAGCTTCTGTGCGGCTTTCAGATGTCCATGGGCGCGTCCCGCTCGGCATCCTGTAACTAATATTATACATGATGGGGCTATGGACGGACCATATGGCAGAGGAATTCAAGGTCACGCCTTGGGAAGTCACGGGAGACATAGATTACGGCAGGCTCCAACAGCAATTCGGCACCACCCCCATCGACGATGCCTTGAAGGAAAGGCTGCTCAGATACGGCGACCTCCATCCGATGGTGAAGCGCGGGATATTCTATTCCCACAGGGATATGATCCCTCTTCTGGATCAGTACGACAAAGGGAACCGCTTCGTTCTTTATACGGGCAGAGGGCCTTCAGGCAACACCCATCTCGGCCATCTGATGCCGTGGATATTCAACAAATGGGTCCAGGACACCTTCGGGGTCGACATGCTGTTCCAGATGACCGACGACGAGAAGTTCCTTTTCAAAGACAAGCTGGATCTGGATGACACCACATCGATGGCGTATCAGAACGCGCTGGATTTCATCGCTCTCGGATTCGATCCGAAGAAGACCAGGATAATCCTGAACACAAAGAACATAGACGTCCTCTATCCGATCGCGCTCAGGATATCGAAGAGGGTCACGTTCAGCACGGCAAAGGCAGTGTTCGGGTTCGACGATTCCACCCATATCGGGCAGATATTCTATACGACGCTGCAGTCGGTCCCCGCGTTCCTTCCCTCCGAGGAAGCCGGCAGGCAGGTGCCCGTCCTGATCCCGTGCGGAATCGATCAGGACCCGCATTTCAGGGTCACCCGCGACGTGGCCCCGGGGATGGGGTATCCCAAGCCCTCGCTCATCTATTGCAAGATGTTCCCTGCGCTGTCGGGCGCGGATAAGATGTCGTCTTCCGACGAGAACGCCACCATATACACCACGGATGCGCCCAAAGCCGTCAAGAAGAAGGTCGGCAGGGCGTTCACCGGGGGCTGCGTCTCGGTGGATGAGCAGAAGGCGAAGGGCGGCAATCCGGAGGTCTGCGCCGTATTCAAGTACAATTATTATCTTTTCGAGAAGGACGACGGCAGGATCAACGAGCTCGCCGAGAAGTGCCGCGGAGGCGCGATCCTCTGCGGGGAATGCAAGATGCTCCTGACGGAGAAGATCAATGTGTTCCTCGAGATCCATCAGGATAAGAGGGAGAAGGCGAAGGACGTAGTCGGCGATATGACTTACAACGGTTTCAAATGGTGATTTCGATGGAATTTTCTGAGATTCTGGAAGGGCTCAGCTACAACGAGAAGAAGCTCCTTCTCGCCTTGGACGGGAAGGGGGGCAGCGCGAAGATCGCCGACATGGTATCCGATGGGGATTTCTCATTGGAAGTGGAGGTCATGGGGGCGGCATCATGGCTCGAATCCAAAGGCCTTGCCGCGCTTTCGGAGAGGTCGGAGAGATTCTTCGTTCTCGCCGGCGATGCCCCGGAGCTGCCGGAGAGGACGGCCCTGAAAGCCATCGATGCCGCCGGAGGCAGGATGCCGATGGAAGCCCTGGCCGACGCCATGCCTGGCGGAGCCGACAGGATAGCCGTCGGATGGCTGAAGAGGAAAGGCCTCGCGGACATAGCGAAGGAAGGGGACTCTAAGGTTCTGGCTCTCACAGACAGAGGGCGCGAAGCTCTCGCAGGGAAGATGCCGGACGAGGCGCTCATCGAGAGGCTGGCAGTCGGCCCCATCCCGGAAGGGGAGGCCGACAAAGCTATCATCAAAGATCTGAAAGGGCGCCAGGGCATGGTCGCCGATAAAGTCGTCACCGAAAGGACCGTCAGGCTCACCGAATCCGGGATCAAGGCGGCCCGCTCCGGCCTGGAGCTCAAGCCCCAGATCACCGACGTCACCGACAGGATGATCCAGAGCGGCGAGTGGAAGGATGCGGAGATCAGGAAGTATGACGTCCAGACTTTCGTTCCGGCCGCGGTACCCGCCAAAAAGCATCCGCTCACCAGGCTGGGCAGCCAGGTAAGGAGGCTCTTCACCGACATGGGATTCGAGGAGATGTCCTCCGAATACGTCCAGCCCGCTTTCTGGAACCTCGATATGCTTTACACGCCTCAGGACCACCCGGCTAGGGATCTCCAGGACACGTTCTATCTCGAGCACCCCGCCAGCATCCGCATCGAAGACGAGAAGCTGGTGGAGACTGTCAGGAACATCCACGAGAACGGCGGGGACGTCGGCTCTACCGGATGGGGCGGCATCTGGTCCAGGGACAGGGCCGAAGCGGCTCTTCTCAGGACGCACAGCACCGTCAGCAGCATAAGGTACATCGCGGAGCATCCTGACGCCCCCCGCAAAGCATTCTCGATCTCCAGGATCTTCAGGAAAGAGTCGATAGATGCCACCCATCTGCCCGAGTTCACCCAGATCGAAGGCATAATCATCGACGAGCACGCCGATTTCGACATGCTGATAACCATCATAAGGGAGTTCTACGCTAAGATGGGATTCGACCAGATCAGGATACGCCCGGCATACTTCCCGTACACCGAGCCCTCCCTCGAGCTGGAGGTCTTCTTCAACGGCAAATGGATGGAGCTGGGCGGCGCCGGCATATTCAGGCCGGAAGTCACCGAGCCTCTGGGCGTGAAATGCCCCGTCCTGGCCTGGGGATTCGGTTTCGAGAGGCTGGCGATGCTCAAATGGAACATCAAAGACATCAGGGACCTGTACATCTCCGATCTGGATTCCCTCAAGGCCAACACCATCTTCTGATTC
Source organism: Methanomassiliicoccaceae archaeon (assembly GCA_016281925.1). Classification (GTDB taxonomy): domain Archaea; phylum Thermoplasmatota; class Thermoplasmata; order Methanomassiliicoccales; family Methanomethylophilaceae; genus Methanoprimaticola. The sequence goes on along the minus strand of JAEEJP010000039.1, from coordinate 16,033 downwards.
GGAGGTCAGGCTTCGAGGCTTCCGCGGACATCTCCAGGGCGCCTGCCCTTTCCGGGCGTCCCAGGGCTCTGTTCGCGGCTGCTTCTTCCTCCGCCGCCTCCTCCAGCCTGAACAGGCAGCCCGATTCCATCATGCGGCGCCTGGCCGCCCTTATGTACACCAGAGCCTCGGAGTGCCTGCCGGCCGCGTTCATGCATTTTCCGAGGGTCAGAGGCGTGTCGCAGTCGGTGGAGTAGCAGTTCAGCGCAGTCCCGAGGGCTTCCTCCGTTTTCCCTTCGGCCAGCAGCGTCTCCGCTTTCATCGCCTCCGTCCTGTCATTCTCTTCCGCATTCCCCAGGATCTCCCAGGCCGCTCCGGTATTCCCGAGGCGGACGGCGAGGAGAGCGGCGCACAGGGAAAGCTCTGTATCTTCCGCGGTTCCCAGGAGGATGCGCACAGTCTCCAGGAGGTCTGCGCTCCCGGAATCCGCGATTTTGAATCTGTACTTGGAGGCCAGCTTCAGCGCCTCCCTGTTCCTTCCGGCCAGGGCCAGATGGCGCAGCCTTTCCGGAAGGTCTTCCCAGTTCCCGCTGTACAGATCCGCCGCGGCGCTGTGCCACGATTCCGTCTCTTCTTTCTCCGCCGTCCCGAGGAACCTTTCCCTGGACTCCGGGTTCATGGAAAGGTTTCCCTTGCTGTCGAAGGGGAATCCCGCCCCGTCCACCCCTGTTTCGGCGCGGTTAAGCCTCCTTCTGAGTACGCACAGCATTCCGATCGTTCTCCTTGTCTCCTGGTCCATCGCGCGCATGGAATCGGCGCTCATGCGGTCTATGGATTGGCGGAGGACCAGCTCTGATTTCGGCACTCCAGATGCTTCGAGCTCGGCCAGGAGCCTGTCCAGGGTTCTCTGCCCGCTTTCGGTGAGGAGATAGATCTTACGTTTCACCCTGCAGTTGGAATTCTTGACTCTGGCGAGCCCCTGCTTTACCTCGCCCAGCTTTTCCATGCGTATGAGAACGGTGCATGCGTGGGAGCGGGTTATCCCGAGCGCGGCGGCCGCTCCGTCCTGCGTTATGTCTTCAGGGGCTCCGAATTCCATACCTATGTCCAAGTATCCGAATTTGGACAGGTGCAGCAGCATCTTCTGGTGGACGGTGAAATCGTACATAGACCCAATCCGTGCTCGCACGCGTATAACCCATTCCGGCCGCCCATAAGATTGTTAATGTCGGCAGCCCATCACGCGGCAATGTCGCGGCTTCTGATATGCTCCGAAGCGGATCTGCCGTCCGTAAACATGAGAACGTGCCTGCTCAGAAAGGGAGGCTGGGAGGATCTGGGGTCGGAAGGCGCGGTGTCCTACATGATGAAAGGGGATGCGGCGCTGATGTCCATCCCGGACATGCACATCCGCCACGAGCTCCCGGACGAAGAAGCGGAGAGATTCGGAATCTCCGTCGACGATATCGCGGTCATGTCGAAGCATTCGGCGAAGAGCGGCATGCCGGCGCTCACCGCGCATCCCATAGGGAACTACCACGAGAATAAGTTCGGCGGGCGTGCGGAGACTTTGGCCCCCGCTTCCCCGGCGGCGATGACCGACGCTCTCAGGCGCATATGCGCGTACAACCGCGAGGAAGGGACCCAGATGTGCTTCGAAGTGACCCATCACGGGCCGTTCGCCAGGAAGCCAATATTCTATATCGAGATAGGAAGTGACGAGAGCAACTGGGGCAACATGACTGCGGCTTCGACTCTGGCCGACGTCATATCCGATTTGGATCCCGATCCCGGCGCCCTCAGGCTGGTGGGCGTAGGCGGAGGCCATTATGCACCGCGCTTCACGGAGGTCGCCCTGAAATATGCGGTGTCTTTCGGCCATATGCTCCCAAATTATCAGATGGAAGGCAGGGACGACGAGGACATCGTCAGAATGCTGAAGGATGCATGCTAGGCAACGGGGACCAAGACGGTATACATGCACAGAAAGTCGATGAAGAAGCCGGAGGAAAGGCGCATCTCCGGTCTCATCGCCTCAGCGGGCCTGGAGCAGGTCCAGTCCGCCGATCTGGAGCCGCTCAATGGGAATCCACGAAGGTTCCTTTGATTTCCCTGCCGAGGATGGCGTTCCTCAGCTCGCCGAGGTCGCGTCCGTCGACTATGAGGATGTCAATCCTGTTTTCTTTGGCTATTTTCACGCCCAGAGGATCGAAGACGCTGGATTTCGACGCCCCATGCTCTTTGTAGACGATATCGCTGAGCTCGTCGATGGTCATATTAGGGATCTTCTTGGCGTCCGGATTCTTTCTGGGGTCGTCCGTATAGACCCCGTCCACGGACGTGGCATTGATGAGCCTGGAAGCTCCGATGGCCTTCGCGACCATGGCCGTGACGGCGTCGGTGGTGTGGCCGGGGGTGGTCCCTCCCATGACGGATATCCTCTTGCTTTCGCGGGCCAGCTCTTCGGGATCCCGGCAGACGTCGTCGGGCATGTCGCCCAATGCCAGGGCCAGAAGCTGTGCGTTCATCCTCGTGGCGGCGATCCCGAGGATGTCCTGCGCATAGGTGTCGCCTCCCAGCTCTTCGGCGATCCCGGCATAATATCTGGCGGTTTTCCCTCCGCCGCAGATGACCGCGAGCCTGCAGCCTGCGGAAACCTCCTTGAGCATCGCCGCCAGCTGCGAGATATATCCGGAATCATTTTCGCCCGGCACCAGTATGGAGCCTCCAATCGACACTACGACGCTGTCCGTTCGGATCACCTGCTTTCTCTGCTGGATTGACCAGGAGTTGTTAAAGTGTGCGGTCATACGGGCCAAAACGTATTCCTATGATGTCGTCGTTCGGGGGTCAAAGCGGAGTTTTCCGCACGAGCGAGGGTTTCCGGATGGAAAGAAAGAACCTGATAACATTGGCGGCGATTGCTGCGATCGCCGTCGCCGCAGTGGTTTTGGGGGCGGTGCTTCTGGGGCATGGCGGAGCGGAAGACGACAGCTCCAAAACGATAACGTATTATGGCAACGGCGGCACGTACGACGGGAACAGTCTCTTCTATTCCGGGTCGATCACCGCCGAGCCCAACAGATTCGAGCGCCCCGGATATTCTTTCGCAGAATGGAACACCCGTTCCGACGGCACGGGAGACCCGTATCCGGAAGGGAAAGTGGTCGAGCTGGGCATGAAGCTTTATGCCCAATGGACTCTCGGGTCTCCGTCCTGACGGACAGCCCTCAAACTGTTTGCTTCCGCATACCCAGGTTTCCTTGGGACCGACCCTATTGGCAACGTATATATAAGGGGTTAAATTCTGAAACCTTCCGTCCACTTCGAGGTGAGAAGAATGGGAGAAACGAATTCGGAAGACAAAGCGAAATACGATTTCAAGAAAGACATGGAAGAGATCAGGAAGTACCGCGGAAGAGGCACCGAACTGGTCTCCTGCTACGTCCCCGAAGGCAAGCAGATCTCCGAGGTCATGGCTTATCTCAGGAACGAGCAGTCACAGGCGTCCAACATCAAGTCCAAGACGACTATGAAGAACGTCCTGAGCGCCATCGATTCCATTGCGGCTCGACTCAAAACTTTCAAGGCGCCCCCGGAGAACGGCATAGTCATCTTCTGCGGAGAGGTCCCCCGCGCGGGAGACCAGACGAAGATGGTGCAGTATGTCATCCATCCGCCGGAACCTATAACGGCATTCCTTTACAGGTGCGATTCCCAATTCTTCACGGATCCGCTCGAATCGATGCTTCTGGATAAGAAGTGCTACGGGCTGATCACGATCGACAGGGCCGAGGCCACCCTCGGGATACTGTCCGGGAGCAGGATCCAGGTGCTCAAGCATTTCGATTCCCTGGTTCCCAGCAAGCATCACCAGGGAGGTCAGTCATCGGTCCGTTTCGAGAGGCTGATCGAGATCGCCGCGCACGAGTTCTTCGTCAAAGTCGCGGACAACTGCACGGAAGTATTCCTCAACCGGCCCGAATTGCTCGGGATACTCGTGGGAGGCCCCGGCGCCACCAAGGAATTCTTCGTCAAAGAGGAGTTCCTCCATCACGAGCTCAGAAAGAAAGTGGTCTCTCCGCTCGTGGATACGGGATATACAGACGAATCCGGGCTTAGGGAGCTCGTGGAGAACGCCAAGGACATCATCACGGACATGCAGCTCACGAAAGAGAAGATGTACATGCAGAGGCTCTTCACCGAGATCAGGAAGGCCGACGGAGGTCTTTCGTGCTACGGCGAGAACGAAGTCAGAGCCGCCACTGACATGGGTGCGGTGGACATCCTGCTGCTTTCCGAGGCCCTCAAGAAGAGGCGCGTGACAGTCCAGTGCCCTTCAGGCCATACCCATGAGCTGACGGTCGCCAACGCCGACGATAAGATCCAGTGCCCGGATTGCGGGATGAACGCCTCCGTGACCAAGGACGAGGACCTCATTGACGATTTCTTCCTCAGGGCGGATGCCTTCAACACCCGCGTGCAGATTATTTCTCCCGATTCCGAGGAAGGGGACATGCTGATCAAAGCGTTCGGCGGAGTCGCCGCGCTTCTCAGATACAAGGTGATGTGATTGACAGCGATGGACGATTTCGAATCGGAAGTTATCGCGGCGGTGTCCGCGGCCCTGAAAGAGATGGGCGCGGAAGGCATCAAGTTCGCGGCGGAGGAGTCTTCCATAGAAGGTTCCGACGTCTCTGTGCCATGTTTCCCCATGGCGAAGCAGATGAGGAAGGCTCCCCAGGCCATATCCGAGGAGCTTGCCTCCAGGATCTCCCCTTCGGGGCTGATAAAATCGGTCTCGGCCGCCGGAGGATTCCTGAATTTCTGCGTAGACCCTTCCGAGCTGGTGAAGGAGACCCTGGGAGAGATATGCTCCAAAGGCCGCGGTTACGGGTCTTTCCCCAGGTCGGGGCTCAGAGTCAACGTGGAGCACACTTCCACCAACCCCACCGGCCCCATACACGTGGGCCGCGCCCGCAACCCGATCATCGGCGACACGCTGGCCAGATGCCTCGGGAGATGCGGATACGATGTCACCACCGAATACTATGTCAACGACGTCGGGAAGCAGGTCGTTGTTCTGACCTGGGGCGTCAACAACGCCACCCCCGAGGAAGTCGCCGCCGAGGTCGAGGAGCATGCCAGGACCATAGGCCAGAACGAGAGGCCCAGAGACAAGACCGACCACAAGCTCGTCGCCAATTACCGCGTCGCCAACAAGAAGATGGAATCGGATCCCGCCGTGAAGGAGCAGATCACCTCGATGCTCAGGGGATTCGAGGCCGGGGACGCAGAGGTCATTAGCACCGTCCGCCACACCGCGGAGATAATGCTGGACGGCCTCAGGGAGACCCTGTCCAACATCAATGTGACGCTGGACAGATATACCTGGGAGTCCGGGTACATAGCCGACGGCTCCGCAAGGGATGTCGTGGAGAGGCTCAAAGCTTCCGAATACGCCGGGACCACCGACGACGGCGCCTGCTTCGTGGATCTGAAGGATTTCGGGGTCCAGGGCAAGAACACCAAGTTCACCTTCACCAGGTCCGACGGGACCACGCTGTACACCACCCGCGATCTCGCTTACCATCTGGACAAGTTCACCAGAGCCGACCGCGTGATAGACGTTCTGGGCGAGGACCAGAAGCTCGGATCCAAGCAGCTCTGCTCCGCGCTGGAGATACTTGGCAGCGACAAGATGCCCGAGCCCCTGTTCTACGCGTTCGTTTCCCTTCCGGAGGGCAAGATGTCCACCAGGAAGGGCGTCGTCGTGTATCTGGACGATCTCATCGACGAATCCGTCGAGCGCGCATATGCGGAAATCGCCAAGAGGCGCGCGGACATGCCCGAGGAGAAGATGAGGGAGATCGCCTGGACCATCGGAACCGGAGCCATAAGGTACAACATCGTCCGCGTCCAGCCCGAGAAGCAGTTCGTCTTCAAGTGGGAGGATGCGCTCAATTTCGACGGGAATTCCGGGCCGTATCTCCAATACGTCCACGCCAGGGCATGCAGCATGCTCAGGAAGGCCGGAGAATTCCGGCGCGACACCGACCCTTCGAAGCTCACCGACGAATACGAGCTGAAGCTGGTCAAGGTCCTTTCGAAATACGGGTCGGTCATCAGGAAGGCCGGCGACGAGATGAAAGTCCATCTCATGCCCGCATACGGCCATGAGGTCGCCTCGGCTTTCAACCAGTTCTATGCCGCCGTTTCGGTTCTGGATGCCGGCCCCCGCAGGGATGCCAGGCTGACACTGGTCGAATGCGCCAAGACCGTCCTCGCGGATGTGCTGGACTGCCTTGGGATGGGAGCTCCCGAGGAGATGTGACCATGGAAATCCGTCCCCTCAGGATCAAAGACATAGACGCCGTCCGCGAGCTGGAGCTGAGATGCATCCGCGAGTATTTCGCGGAGACCCTGGAGAACAGGTGGGAGGACCTTCCCGAAGAGTGGAAGGATCGCCTCGGCGCCAGCAGCAGGAGCCATTTCAAGGTTTATCTGGACAGCGGCCTGAGCTTCGTCGCCGAGGAGGACGGGGAGATCGTCGGTTTCATCTTCGCGCAGATGCTGCACCATATATTCGACGAGGAAAATCTCCTCTGGATAGAGAACATGGGCGTGCACCCTTACTTCAGGCGCAATCTGATCGGATACAGGCTGCTCAGGGAATGCGTCAGGGCGGGGCGCGCCCAGGGAGCGACGGTGGCGCACAGTATGATCCAGGAGAGCAACGCGCCGTCCATCCTTCTCCACAAAAAGATCGGATTCTTCATGGACAGGCGCGAAGTGGCGCTTCTGGACCTGAGGGATCCGAAGCTCAATATCTGAACCCTGTTCAGACGGAAAACAAATGCTGGGGTCCGGCCCCAGCGGTTTCATTCTTTCTTCTTCTTTTCCGAGAGGTATCTCTTCCTCTCGGTGGAAGGCGCGGGCTGGGACGGCGTTTTCTTGGCCGCCTTCTTGGCGAGCCTTTCCGCTTCCAGCTGCTCGAAGGTCATGTCGGATTTCTTCTTCGGCTTCTCGCGCATCTTTATGAAGATGATTATCGCGATGGCGATCACGGCGACGATGATCACCACGTACGTCGTCCAGTTGGACAGGACGTTCTTGGCCACATCGACGGTGGTGGTGTATTTGTTTGGATCGAAATCCACTCCGGCGGGGGCGGTGCACGTCACGGTGAGCCTGTGGGTCCCTTCGGATTTGAAGTCGCTGAGGCTCACGTTGACCCTGGTGGTGGAATCTTCGTCGAGACCCTCGGCGATGGATACGCCCTTCATCTCTTTGATGGTCTTCCCGTTCTCGCTCACGGAGACGTCTATGAGGCAGGCTTCGGCCGTGTTCTTGACGTCGAAGTAGATCGATCCTCCGCTGAACGTGTCGAAATTGCCGTTGCCGTTGCCGGTGATGCTCAGGTCGGCGTCCGATTCGGGCGCCGAGACCAGCAGCAGAGCCAGAACGGCCGCGGCAGCTATCATGGCCTGGGCGAACTTCATGTGACTATCTCCTCTACGCGCTCCTGCTCTATGGCACGCCTGATCTCCATGGAGAGCCTTCTTCCGGAGGACATCTCCTTTCTCCAGAGGGTGTTCCCATAAGGGTGGCCGACGGACATGTGGACGTTGGTTCCGCCTCCGATCCTCGGCGCGACATCATAGATGTGGAATTTGAGGTCCTTGTCTACGCAGGTCTGCAGGCAGAACGGCCCGATTATGCCGGGATCGTAGAATTTCTTGGTGGCCGCCACATATTTCTCGGCCAGGTCGAAAGCCTTGTCCAGAAGGGATTCCCTCAGGGTGGCGGAGTTGTGTCCGCACACGGTGTACTCGGGGATTATGCCGTCGTTCTCCAGCTCGACCTGCTGTTTGCCGGGAAGCCTGCAGTATCCGTCCAGAGAGCTCTCGAACCTCCAATCTATACCCAGGAGCTCGATGTTGGCGCCTTTCTCCTCGAGAGGAGAGTAGAAGAAATCGAGGTTGAAGACGGGGCCGATGATGTACTGCTCCATCCTCGCGTGCTCCAGGAAATTCTCCTCGATGACTCCCTGCCTGATCAGCTCGGTGGATTTCTCCACGAACTGGTCGTAGTCCTTGGCGGTGAAGAACCCCCTCTCGAGTTTTTTGACCTTGTGGTGGACCTTGATTATGGTGAGGCCGTCTATGTCCTCGGGTTTCTCGACTTTCTTCGGGAAAGGCATGCCTGCCTGCTCGAGAAGCCAATAGTAATCCCTTTCGTCGCCTCTTTCCTCGGATCTGAGCAGGTTCCTGCTCCCGACCATCGGCATCTTGAAGTCGTTCTCCACAGCGTCGATGCCGCAGTAGGAGACGAAGGATCTGTTGGGCACGAACAGGACGTTCCTGTCCATCAGGCTCTTCTGGACGTCGGGCTTCAGGATGCTGCTGAATTTATCCAGGATCACGGGCTCGTCGACGACGCCCCTTATGATGTTGCCCTGCGCGTCCCTCTGGGACCTGAAGTATTTGGAGAATGTCGCGTCCCTGCCCTGCTGGCAGATGGCAACGGTTCTGAACCCCTCGGATATGGCTCCATCGCAGGTGTCCAGAGCCGAATGGGATGCGACGACCCCGATCTTGGCGTCCTTGAGATTGTATTTCTCGAGGTTGCCGAGAATCTCATCTCTGCTGATCATTATGATTCCTCTGTCTGTATGAATGTCCATGCGTTATATGATGTTCGCGCTCGTTTCTGGAAGCTTTGGGAAGCCAAATCCGCCAGATTGGCCGGTTCGGACTCCGGGATCGCCCCGAAGACGCCCTTGAAGTATCTGTTGCGGTTGTTATGGTTCCTCTGGGTGCGCTCTATCTCTGTGATAGGTATGACCTTCCCGTTCTTCGCCATGAAGATGCTGCGGGGGTTCGCGTTCTCCAGCATGACCGTGTCGTGGGTGGATGCGATCACCTGGCCTTTCATTCCGCTGAGGCCGGCAGCGAATATGCCGTCGAGCACGACTTCGTGCAGGCCGTACTCTATGTCGTCTATGAGGGCCACGCCGCCTCCGGCCCCTTTCAGAAGCGCGGGAAGGATGCGCACGGTCTCGCGGATCCCCAGGCATTCCTCCTCTATGGGCATCTCGAAATCCCCGTCAGGGCCGTTCCGGGACACCATCATCATGTATCCGGTCTCATCGCCGTCGTCTTCGGTTTCGTATCTTATCCCGAAATCTTCCCCGAACGCGGACGACAGGAATGTTTCCGCGGCCTTCGCGAAGCCGTCCAGAAGGTAGCTGTCCGCCGAGTCGATCGCGCCTGCGTCAGGCATCCTGTCCAAGGGCGTCCTGCCGAGGTTTTCCTGCCCGGGGCGGCATATGATTATGCCGTCCAGATAGTCCAGCACATCCATTATCCCAGTTCCGAGATTATCGTTCAGATACCCGGGATCCATGCTGGACATCTCGTTCCTTAGGATGGATAGGAAGGTGTGCTTTCCCCAATGTTTCCTGATGCCATGGTCCATGACGAACTTGGCGGCCCCGCTCTTATAGAGCTGCCGGCTGTAGGTTGCGGATGGTTTCCCGTCCGCGGCGGATATGTCGAATATGTTTCCGGCGTTTTTGTTTATGGTGTAGTCCAGTTTTTCCCTGATGAGGGTCCCGTCGGGTCCGAACTCCATCAGATATTCACCGTCCTCAGATTCGTTTGTGAACTGGAATTCCAGGGTCATGGGGCCTTCAGAGCCTATCGATCTTAGAGAAGCCGCCAACTCGGAGGCGCTGAAAGAGTCGTTCCCTACGGTGTCGGAGGTCATCTTGAGGAAGGCCACGGCGTCGATGAGATTCGATTTGCCGCTTCCGTTGGTCCCATAGATCAGAGCTAGGTTGTTGGCCTTCCCGATGTTGCCCTCGGTCAGGTCGAAATCCATTTTTCTGAACGATTTGAAATTGGTGACGGATATCTTTCTGAACATAAGAATGAATATGCGTAAATCTAATAGTTGATATAATTCTTATGATAACATAGTTAAAATCTGGCGGAGCATATACATTAGGCCCGTGCATCTATCAAAATGTGTCCGCAAAACTGTCCGCGCAAAGCCTAGGGAAAAAAAGAGAGGTAGCCTCGTGCAGATTCGAACTGCAGTCGCAGGATCCAGAGTCCCGCATGATTGACCACTACACTACGAGGCTGATTGGAGGGCTGATTGGCTTCTGGTTTTAAAATTTTTCGCTGGCTGTAATCCTCGTCCAAAGTTCCTATGCGATATTCCTCGTCCAGAAGCGATTTCGCGCTCTTCAGCAAGGACGCGATCTGCAGCCCTTTCTGGGTCAGCTTGAATATCGTCGCCCGATGCGGGCCTTCGACGGTGTACGATTGCAGCAGCCCGCTCTCCACCAGTTTCTGCGCGCTCTTTTTCACTTTCGCATAATTGCTGTCGACCCTCAGCAGGTCCACGGTGCGTATCTCCGTCATATCCAGCACCAGAATCATTATGCCGGCCAGATCCGGCTCGCAGAACAGCCATCTGTAATCGGTTTTCGTTCATATCGCCCCTTGTCCGTTTCCGACAGTATTTCGTTCATCCTTTCCTCGATCGATTCCGTTTCGAAATCGAACTCTCCGGAAGCGAATTCATTCGAGACGACAAAGAGCGCCGCGGCTTTCTTTCCGCGATCGGTCAGTTCGATTCTGTAGCTGAGCTTCGGGACTTTATTCGTATCGCAGTCCACGAGGCCCAGCAGCTCCAGGTCCTAAAGCAGTCTCTTCCTCCTCGTCAGATTGCTTACCACCCCGCTCAGCCCGGAAAGATTGGTGGTTCCCGTTCTGAGAAGCAAAGTCAGAACACGTATGCCGTTGCTGTCCAATTCTGGGCCTTTGGCATCGTTTTCCATGTGTGCAACATCATATGGATGGGCATTATTATCATTTTTATGCAATTTTGTATATATATGCAAAAATGAACTAATGTGCATTTTTGCACCTATATGATGATAGGAGCGTCCGCCGGCTGCGCAGACAGGTTATCATGGGGGATCCGGAGTGCTCCGCTCCGCAGAAACGGGTCCCGCCAGTGCGGGAAAAAGAGGGCGGCCGGAGCCGGCTCCGGGAAAACGTTTACTGGATGGCTTTCTTGACTTTCTCGAAGATCTCGTCGATGGATCCGACGCCTTCCACGGTGACGAGCTTGCCTTTGCCCTCGTAGTAGCCGATGAGGGGCATAGTCTTCTCGCGGTAGGTTTTCAGCCTGTTGAGGACGGTTTCCTCGGTGTCGTCGTCCCTCTGGTAGAGTTTGGCTCCGCATTTGTCGCAGACCCCTTCATTCTTCGGGGCATTGTACAGCAGGTGGTATACTGCGTTGCAGGAGGGGCACGAGCGCCTCATAGTGATTCTTTTGACGAGTTCCCCGTCGTCGACGTCGAGGTTCAGGGCGATGTCGACGTCCATCTGCTCTCCGAGGGCGTCCGCCTGCTCGATGGTCCTGGGGAATCCGTCGAGGATGACTTTCCCGTCGGCGGCGGCGATCTTCTCTTTCATCATGCCGATGATCAGGTCATTGGGCACGAGCGCGCCGGCGTCCATGTATTCCTTGGCTTTCTTTCCGAGTTCGGTCCCGTTTTTAACGGCTTCGCGGAGCATGTCTCCGGTGGAGAGTTTGACGTATCCGAATTCGGAGCAGAGCTTTTCGCCCTGGGTGCCTTTCCCGGATCCGGGAGGCCCGAGGAGAACGATGGTGGATTTCATGATACGTCGGAACTTGTCCAGATATATAAACTATGGATGGGAAACGGACGGTATGGCATGGGAGGGGAAGATGCTCCCGCGGGGAATCCGCTATATACGCCGTCAATAATTGAGAGCTCAGAGGAATCCTATGGAACAGGAGATAATAGATCGCATAGAAGGGGTGGTCGGAAAGGAAGGCTACTCCGTCGAGCCTGCGGTGCTTTACACGTACGGATTCGATGCGTCGATATTCCACAGGACCCCTGACATCGTGGTCCAGCCCAGGACCACCGAGCAGGTGTCCGAGATTATGAAAATCGCCTCCGAGTACAGGATCCCGGTGGTTCCGCGCGGATCCGGGACCGGGCTCTGCGGGGCCGCCGTCCCGATAAAAGGCGGCATTGTGATGGCGATGCAGAGGATGAACAAGGTCAAGAAGATCAGCGTCGCGGATCTCTGGGTGGATGTCGAGGCCGGATGCGTATACAACGATCTCAACGCCCAGCTCTCCGAGTACGGGTTCTTCTTCCCTCCGTCCCCGGGATCGGCCGAGGCCTGCCAGATCGGCGGCATGGTTGCCACCAACGCTTCCGGCATGCGCGCGGTGAAATACGGGGCCACAAGGGATTTCGTCCTCGGAATGACGTTCGTGAAAGCCGACGGCGAGATCGTCCGCTGCGGGACCAGGACCATCAAGGATGCCTCCGGATACCAGCTGGCCCGTCTCCTGTGCGGCTCCGAGGGTACGCTCGGCATCATAACCGAGGTGACGCTCAAGCTCACCACCAAACCCAAGAAATCTGCATCCTGCCTCTGCGCTTTCAGCGACGTGGAGAAAGCGGGTGAATGCATCTCCAACATAATCGCGAAGCCCCTGATCCCGGCGTCGTGCGAGCTCATGGACAGCGTGAGCATCTCTGCGGTCAACAAAGCCCGCGGGAACCCGCTCCCTGACTGCGGTGCGCTCTGCATCGTCGAGGTCGACGGCGAGACAGACGAGGTGATCGACAGGGATCTGAAGATCGTCCAGGAAGTGGCGCAGTCGTCCGGGGCGGTGTCGGTCACGCCATCGAAGGACAAAGCCCTCATCGCAAAGTGGACCGATGCCAGGAAATCGGTCATGGTGTCTCTGGCGGCTCTCAAGCCCGGGTGCTCGTCGGTTTCCCTGGCCGACGACATGGGGGTCCCCATATCGCAGGTCCCGAAGGCCGTCAAGGCGTTCAAGGAGATCTCGGAGAAATACAACGTCACCGTCGCCACTTACGGCCACGCGTCGGACGGAAACCTCCACACTAAGATGGTCATCGACCCCACCGACAAGGACGAGTGGGACAGAGGCGTGAAAGCCGTCGACGAAATCTTCGACGTCTGCATCGAGCTCGGCGGGACGGTCACCGGCGAGCACGGGGTCGGAATCTCCAAGGCGCCCAACTTCCAGAAGGAGAGGGCTTCCGAGCTCTCCACGATCAGGGCGATAAAGAAAGCCATGGATCCCGACAACATATTGAACCCCGGGAAGGCGGACCAGTGGGCCGGACCAATCCTCGGGAACCTCAGGTACCCCTGCAAGGAGTACATGTGAAAACGGAGGGGTTTTCCCCTCCCTATTTGTTTTTTTAGGTTTTCCGCTCAGAGGGTGTAGTACAGGCTCATCTTCATGAGGGCGATGAATTCGGCCGCGGCGACGGCCAGGGTCGCGATCCAGATGCCTATGTTCCATCCGAAGATCTTGGATCCGTCGAGCGGCGGGATCGGGATCAGGTTGAAAAGCGCCAGCGAAGCGTTCAGGCTGGCCAGAAGGTAGAACGGCACCACGGCGACGTTCCCGTTGAGGGCCAGGCATCCGACGAGCCCCACGGCCGCGAAGATTATGTTGACGGCTGGCCCGGCTATGCTTATCAGTCCGTTGGTCTTGGAGTCCATCTGGCTCGCCCTTATGACGACGGCTCCGGGGGCGGCGAAAAGGAACCCCGCGAACGAGAGTATGACCGAGAATATCAGCCCGGCCGGGAACATGCGGTATTCGGACCATAGGCCGTGCTTTTGGGCGGTGAATTTGTGCCCGAGCTCGTGAAGAAGGAAGCTTATGACCACGAGCACTACGCAGAGCAGGAAAAGGCCGACGTATGTCAGGGCGCCTTCGCCGAAGAAGCGCTCAAAAGCGGTCATGATGAAGCGGTTGTGCCTCGACGCATAGATGAGCGTGAACGAGAGCGCAAGGACTAGGATGGATATCGCTATGTCCCTGAGCTCAACCCTGCTGAAACGCGGGCTGCCGAATCCCGTGTTTATCTGGTATGTCGCTCTGTTGTCCATGGACGGCGATTTCCCAGCACATTTATAAAAGGTTCACAGGGATGTCCCGTCAAGCGGATGGATATGGCTCAGAAGAACGCTGCCCACGGGAAGGAGACATGCAGATGGTGCGACAGGTGCGGGACCCTTCTCCTCGGGGAATCGTGCTCGGCATGCGGCTCCGGGGGGAGGGAGTTCGAGGTCAACAGCCCCGGAGATATACGCCCATGTATGGGGGACAGTGTGGATCTGGTCCTCGGCCTGTTCAGAGACGCTTTCGAGACCGACGCTCCGCTCAGGGGCAAAGCCATCTTCTTCAACAAAATCCCCGGGGAGGACCGCACGGACGAGATCGTCGCCCACGGGGCGGTCATCGGCATACTGAGGTTCGATATCAGGCTGGGGCGCATTGTCCTGGAGATTAGGCAGGCCGGCGCGGAGCTTTTCGACGGCTGCGCCTCGAAGAACATCGTCGTCTTCGGAGGGATGTCCGGCCATCTGAAGGGGAAATCGGTCCCCGGAGCGAACATATACGATGTCAAAGGGGAATTCGGGATAGGAAGCGCGCTCATCCTAAGGAAAGGCCGGAAAATCGGCCCGGGGATCGCGCTGGTTCCGTCCGGCGGGATGCGGGAGGCGGAAAAAGCCGCGAAGATACGCGATCTGGATTCCCCGTCGGGGATGCCGCTGTCGCCGGACGCGGATCTGAGAGTGTTCGCCGAATGCAACAGGGGTCATGTCAGGCGCATCGGGCGCCGCGGCGTGCGCGAGATAAAGGAGTTCCTGTCCAAATCCGGCCGCGATCTGCCGGTGACCGTATCGTTCTCGGGCGGAAAGGACTCCCTTGCCGCGTGCGCGCTGGCAATGGAAGCCGCCGGAAAGCCGGAACTCATGTACATAGACACAGGCCTGGAGTTCCCGGAGACCAGGGAATACGTCAGGGGATTCGCGGAGAGGAGCGGATGCGTTCTCCACACGGCGTCCGGAGGCAGCGGATTCTGGGACAACGTAGATTCTTTCGGCCCTCCGGCCAAGGACTTCCGCTGGTGCTGCAAGGTCTGCAAGCTCGGGCCGGTATCTGAGATGATCGAGAGGGATTTCCCTGGAGGGGCGATAACCGTCGAAGGGAACCGCTGGCTGGAGTCGTATGCGCGCTCAGGCATAGGCTTCGTGTCGAAGAATCCGTTCGTGCCGAACCAGATCAATCTGAATCCTATCAGGTCCTGGCGCTCGGCGGACGTTTGGGCGTACATATTGGTCCACGGGCTGCCTTACAACCCGCTGTACGACCGGGATTTCGAGCGCATCGGATGCTATCTGTGCCCTTCCTGCCTTTCCAGCGAGTGGATGAACGTGGGGAGGATCCATCCGGAGCTCCATTCCCGCTGGGAGGATTATCTGAAGGATTACGCGGAGAGGCGCGGGCTCCCCGAGGAATATGTGAGCATGGGGTTCTGGAGATGGAAGGTGCTCCCGCCCAAGATGGTCCAGCTTTCCGAGGGGATGAATCTCCGCATGCGCCCTGCCGAAGCGTCCGGTCCGTCGATGGATCTTCTCAAGGGGGCTTCGCCATGCGTCGCCGGAGGATATTCGATGGAGGCGGTGGTCCGGGTCCAGAGGAACAGGGATTTCTCCTACGTGGAGGATGCCCTCAGGACCGCGGGAGACGTGAGATATTCCCCGGAATACGAGATAGCGCTGCTGAGGCTCCCCATCGGAAGGGCGAAGCTGTTCGGCGGGGGCCAGGTCTCCGTGACGGCTCCGGACGCCAGGAACGCAAGGAAAGTGTTCGAGACCGCCGTGAAAGCGCTTATCCGCGCGGAGATGTGCACCGAATGCGGGATTTGCGCCAGGAAATGCCCCAGACATGCGATAACCATCTCCGGAGGGATGAGAGTCGATCCCGGGAGATGCAACTCGTGCGGGGCGTGCGTCGGATCCTGCATGGTCATCCATTACTACGACAAACTGATGGAAGGCGCCCCCGGCAAGCAGCGAAGCAAGGAATAAAATACTGTCTCGCCGTCAAGCGGGCATGGATCTGACCTTGGGCCTCGCCATGGTATTGGGCATAG
>JAEEJP010000038.1 GCA_016281925.1 Methanomassiliicoccaceae archaeon | reverse complement strand
GTACTCGGGGATGTCCCATCCTACGAACTTGTAGGTGTACTGGGCGTCAGCGGGGGTGGGGGTAGCGATGGACTGGGTTCCATCGACGGTCAGGACGTTTCCGGCCGCAGAGATCTTGTCGCCGTAGTCAACGGGGATGACACTGACGGAGACGGTTCCGTATCCGGCAGGCTGAGCGATGACATTGACGACGTATCTGTTGACTTCCCTGTCAAAGTTAGCGATGACGGTGACGTCACTGGTAACAGTGGTGGTGGGGATGGTCCAGTCGACGAAGAAGTAGGTGTACTGGTCGTCAGCGGGGGTGGGAGTAGCAACGGAGTTGCCCTTTCCAGCGACGGTGAAGGTCTGGCCGGCAGCAGTCAGAGCGGTTCCGTAGGGAACAGCCTCGAACTTGGCGACGGAGACGGTTCCGTATCCGGCAGGCTGAGCGATTACAGTGACAGTGTACTGGTTGACAACCCTCTGGAAGTTAGCGATGACAGTGACGTCACTGGTAACAGTGGTGGTGGGGATGGTCCAGTCGATGAACGAGTAGGTGTACTGAGCGTCAGCGGGGGCGGGGGTAGCAACGGAGTTGCCCTTTCCAGCGACGGTGAAGACGTTGTCAGCAGAGCTCAGGGTGGTTCCGTAGGGAACAGCCTCGAACTTGGCGACGGAGACGGTTCCGTATCCCTCGGGCTGAGCGATGACGGTAACGGTGTATCCGTTGACAGACCTGTCGAAGTTAGCGTAGACAGTGGTGTCTCCGGTAACCATCGCGGGAACGTTGGTCCAGTTGACGAAGAAGTAGGTGTACTGAGCGTCAGCGGGAGCAGGAGTGGCAACAGAGTCTCCCTTTTCAGCGACGGTGAAGACGTTGTCAGCGGTGCTCAGAGCGGTTCCGTAGGGGACACCGTAGAAGTTGGCGACAGAGACGGATCCGTAGCCCTCAGGCTGAGCGATGACAGTGACAGTGTACTCGTTGGTTTCAGGAGCGAAGTTGGCGTAGACAGTGCAGTCTTCAACGACCTTGGCGGGGACATCGGTCCAGCCGGCGAAGAAGTAGGTGAACTGCGCGGTGGGTGCGTCAGGGGTAGCGACGGAAACGAGGCTGTCGTAAGAAGCGGAAAGCTCGTTGCCGTTGGTGGTGAGGGTGGTTCCGTAGGGGACGACAAACTTGTTGACGTCGACGGTTCCGCTCTCTCCCTGAGTCAGGATGGTAACAGTGTACATGATGGGCTGGTACCAGAAGATGTAGTGGTTGTACTCGGCCATGGCAGCGACGTAAGCGGCAATCATGTCTTCAGTGATGGCAGGCTTGCCCATTCCGCTGACCTGGGGCTCGATGGTCTTTCCACCGACACTCTTGATGTACTCAGCAAGGGTGAGTCCGAAGAGCTCCTGAGGAGCATCTGCGGGAGTCTTGATTCCGGCTTTCAGGTAGTACGTGGAGTACTTCTGAAGAGCCTTGGTCTTGTCGTAGAAGTTCTGGGCGCTGGCGTTGTCAGCGGTCACACCATCTTCGTTGGTGAGCTCGAATCCGGGAACATCATCGGCAAAGACGTAGAACTCGTTGTAAGCGTAGAGTCCATTGTTGTTCCTGTCGACTCCCCAGCTTCCCCATCCGTACTCGGATGCGAGAGCGACGTTGGTCTCGGGGTTGATGACAGGGGCTTCGGTGGTGACATCGTAGAAGTCAACGACGTAGGGGAAAGCTCCGTAGTCGAATTCGGATCCGACGATGTACTAGTGGGTGTCCTTGACTGCGTCGAGGTAGTAGTAGATGAAGGCTTCGACGTAGACGGGGTAAGCAGACTGACCGTTGACGTTGGGCCAGAGGTCAGGAGTGCAGACGATGTCCTCAACGTAGGGCATTCCGTCGACTTCGAAAACCTGGTAGCAAACCTGCTTCGAGCTGATGATGTTGGAAGCGCCATCAGAGAAGAAGAAGGTGACAGCCATGTTGGCCTGGTTCCTGTAGGGCCAAGCCTTTCCTTCAAGGATGCTCTCGCTGAAGTCGAAAGAGACAGTCCAGAATTTGCTGTAGTCGCAAGCAGGAGCGACTTCGCTGATCGGATAATAGTCGTACCCGAGAGTCACATCGAAGTCGATGTTCCTCTGGGGAAGTCCGGTCTGCTCAGAGAATTCTTTGTCGACGGCGGTGTCCGCGTCGCTCATAGCGGCAGGAACTGCGGCAAGAACGATTGCGGAAACAGCAATGACGGCAAGAATCGCTGCGAACAGGGATTTCTCCGATTTGTATGCTGTATTCATATATATTTCTCCACTTGTGGACGAGGCTAGATGCCGTTAGACACCACCTTCGGGTAATCAGCCCTCCGAGTACACGAAACCCTTCTTACAGAATCGCGTGCAAGCCTTCATTCCTGCTTTATGCAATGTGATTATTTAATTCTAACCTACATGCCAGAATTGGCCGTTATACATTCCTTCCATCGCATGTCTGATGTGCCTTTTCAGATTATTATGACTAATTGCAATTGAATGGCCGCATGACAGGGTCGCTGTGCCCGCATACTCCCCCATTCAATAATATTTAAATCTGAGATATGCGAGTAAGCAAACATGACCGATTGGAGAATCACTGCGATTGTTATCGCTGTGCTTGCGTTCGCTGGAGCGGCATCCGCATGCATTGCATTCGCAGACGATGCCTACGGCGAGATCAGCCCTCAGGTCGTTTCAGTGGAATATGATTCAACAAAAAGCACCAACATAATCATCACCACTGACATCAATTTCGAGAGCAGGATCTGCCATTATCAGATCTATAACAAAGACAATGCGCTGCAGTTCTCCGGAATTGCCACGTCTCCGTCCAACGTCTTCTCCATAGATTCCACCAAAGGAACCCACACCATGACGTTCACCGACGGCCCGTATCATCTCTTCTTCGACCAGACGGTCAAAGAATACGAGTTCAGCATAATGAAAGTGGTATTCAACGGAAATGGGACCGCTTACAAATCCACTACCGCGCACCTGTCCACCGACACGCTTTCCAACTACGGCCTCCCCGCAGGCTACAACTGGAACACCAACAGCAACGGAACGGGAGCTTGGATCTCCGATCTTTCCCTCGCCGATTTCAGCAACGACTATTCCCTCACTCTCTATGCGTTCAAGAGCGGAAGCACCGGAATCTCCATTGTGTCCGACACATTCACGGTCATCCCCGGGGCCGATTCCACCGTCATCCTCGAGCTCGACAACAACTCCGGAATATCCCAGCTGGATCTCAGCATCGGATATGACCGCAGCGCCATGAGGCTCAAAAGCGTCTCTGCCGGCTCCATAATGACCCTCGGAAAATACTCGGTCTCCGACTATCCGTTCGTGGCGAACCTCTCCAGCAAGATCAACTCTCTGGGGCTCGGTACGCTTCTCACGCTTACGTTCACCGTATCCCAGGACGCCATCGAAGGGCAGTACCCCGTGACGATTGCCGTCACCTCCGCCGAAGACCAGTACGGAAAGCTGCTCCCGTCTACCGCATCCGGATGCGCGATAACCGTAGGCGAGAAGATGCGCGGAGATCTCGACGGGAACGGAAGGATCAACGCGCTGGACTCCCTCATCCTCAAGAAATACATCGCGCACAACCCCGTAAGCGTCTCCGAGGAGGATCTCAACCTCAACGGCGATACCAGAGTCAACGCTTTGGATTCGCTTCTCCTCAAGAGATACATCGCGCACAACCCCGTCATATTCTCGGATTTCCCGAACGACGAGGTTTCCATGACTATCACAGAATCCAGTTCGACCCAGGATGTCACCGGAATCTACGTCGGAGAGAGCGTCTTCGTCAGCAGCGAATCTGGAACTTCGGCGACCGCCACCGCCAGCGGAAGCTCCATCGCGGTCACGCCTCTCGGCGACGGAAGGTTCACATTCGTCGCGCCCTCCAGCAAAATCGCAGTCACGATACGCTGAACTAAACGGCCGGACTCCCGGCCCCCTTACCATTTTCTCTTCCCTTTCAATACCAATATCATTACCTACGGCGATGCGGTATTCAGAAGGGATCGGATGAATTACTTGGATAGCGCAGCTGATATTTCGGCTTGGGGGAGCGTTTCGCCGTATGCGGTGCAGTTCATCGCATCCGAGATGAAAAAACGCGAACTCATAGGCGAGAACGGAGATCCGGACGCCAAAGAGATCGCTGAAGCCCTGTGCCTCGCGGACGGGAACTGCCTCACGATGGCCGGGGCCGCCCTGCTCTGCGGAAGGCCTGACCGCTACATAGAAGGCACATACATCAGAATAGGGCTGTTCGGAGATGACGGCGCCCTGCGTAAAGAGGACATAATCAAAGAGCCGCTTATTCTCCAGCCGAACACGGCGGTCCGCAAATTATACTCCAGATATCTCGAAAGCAAAGTCGTCTACGGGAATCTCCACATAGATTCGGCTTATGACTACCCGATCGAAGCCGTAAGGGAGGCTGTGATCAACGCGTGCGCCCACCGCGATTTCGGATCCGGATGCCCGGTGGAGATCAGGGTTCT
Organism: Methanomassiliicoccaceae archaeon; assembly: GCA_016281925.1. Taxonomy (GTDB): domain Archaea; phylum Thermoplasmatota; class Thermoplasmata; order Methanomassiliicoccales; family Methanomethylophilaceae; genus Methanoprimaticola. The sequence continues at coordinate 47,772 of JAEEJP010000038.1, read as the reverse complement.
CCCGGACAGCATCTCCGTTTCCAACTGCGGAGGGCTCCCGGAAGGATGGTCGGAATCCGATCTTCTCAGAGACCACAGATCAAGGCCCAGAAATGTCCGCATAGCCGACGCATTCCATGACGCCGGACTGATGCAATGCTGGGGCAAAGGGATCGAAAAAATCGCCAGCGAATGCAGATCCGCCGGCACCCCGTTCCCCGGGCTGCATGCGAGCGGCTCCGATTTCACCGTGGTCTTCACAGCCCAATCCGCTGCGTCCGGGACAGAATGCCAGGAAGAAGAGGCCGGCACCATCCGGATAGAAAGCGATGTCGAGGACCGCATAGTCGAGATCGTCGCGGAAGGGAAGCGCAGGACCGGGCAGGAGATATCCGACGCCCTCGGGATGAACAGGCGCCAGTTCACGAGGGTCATGTCCAAGCTTATGGAAGAAGGCAGGATCGTCAGGGAAGGAAGCAGACGGAAAGGCAGATGGGTAGCCGCAGAAGGGCAGGTCTGAAAGGCGGGAATCCCGCCCCCTGTCATTCCCCTTCTTTGCTGATGGCCTCGAGAATCCCGCTGAACGTCGGAACCGGGGAGATGAGATCGGGTTCCCTTCCGAATTCCCTCAGAGCCTCGGCGGTGCGGGAATCCACGGCCGCAATCCTGACGTTGCCGTCCATATACGCCCTGGAATCGTCCTCCCCGTACTTTTCGTCCATAAAACCGTACAGGTACCCCACCGATTCGGGCGAAGTCATGGCGATCCAATCGAGTTCCCCGCGTTTTATCGCGATCATTATGTGCAGCAGCGGATTGCCGATTCCGGCGGGCGCCGATCTGTATACCATGGCCTTGTCTCCGCCTTCCATCCCCGACAGATCCGTTTCATCACCGATCATGAGGGCGCCGTCCCCGCCGGCGGCCGAGGGCTCGATGCCTTTGCGGCGGAGGCATTCGGCGGCCGATCCCGATGCATAGACCGGTCCCCTGAACATGCCCCTGAAACCGCCTTTGAAATGGTCTGAGCACTCCTCGACGGCGGTGGATGTCATGAACAAGACCGGCTTCCCTGAAGATGCCGCTTCGGAGACCTTGGCGTATTCTCCGTCGCCGCCTTTGATTATCGTGATGTTCGGGGCGGCCATGACCTTGAATCCCATGGCTTCCGCCTCCTTTACGGAATCGATTATCCTCCTGGTTGTGCGCATGAATGCCAATCTGGTCATCTTATCCTGCCCTTCCCAACGCCTTCATCGTTTATGTGCATGCCGACCTCGGATCACTTCGCCGCGCTTCCCGTCCAGATACTCCGCGATGCCCAGAAGGTCATCCATCACGTAATCCGCCTGGACATATTCGTCGGCTTCCCGGATCTCCCCGGTGACATACGAAGCTGCGCGGATGCGGACGAAGATGTCATCCGTCTCGGCAGACACCCCTACCATCGCGGACGGTCCGGCGCCCATGAGCTTCATGATACCTCTCTCCGCTCCCGCCTCTATGCGCGTGGGCATATGGTTCACGGAAGAGGCCCACTCTTTCGCGCGGCAGCAGTCCGCTCTGCATACGGCGGCGATTATCCCTTGGGAGGCGGCAGGCATGATGCCTTCGAGAATTTCGCATCCGGCATCCGGAAAGGACAGCCTGAATTCCTCCTCGGGGACTATGGCGGACGCGGATCTGCCCTCGGCGGCATCTTCCAGACATGTTTCCGGGCGCTGCTCCAGGATGAATTCCAGTCCGGGGAAGGATTCCGCCAGAATGCGGGCGGCTATGGGCACGCATACCGACACCGAAGAACCGGGCGGCAGATCCTCCAACGCGGATGGGAACGCGGCATACGCTCTGCTCCCGCGCTCCATCATGGCTGCCACCGCCAGACCGCCATCCAATCTTGGCGGAAGATTTCTGAGCATGCATACGGAAACTTCGTCCTAGCCCAACTGATCGGGGCGGTCGCCGCAATACTCGGCCGTGACGCCGGCCTTCTTCGCCGCTGCCTCCTCGATGAATCTTTCCGCCGCGGCGCGCTCGGCGAATCCCCCTCCGGAATAGACGCGCATGCTACTCCGATGCCGGCCCTGCCTATTTCATTTGCGCCGGCGGAGGGCAGCGCCGGATCAGGGCAGGGCTGCCGCTCTGATCCGCCCGGATCGCGCTCTGAAAAAATCGGCCCATGATCCGCATTCAGAGACAGAATCGGACCGTCTGGCGGCCCTGGGCTTCGGGCGGAAGCTTCTGAGCTTTCCTGTGCTTCTCCTGCCTGCCGAGCTCTTACGCGTTCATGGGGCGGCAGCATCCTGTCCCGTCCGTATTGCGGGCCGGATCGGGGAGCTTCACCTTAGTCGCGGTTTCGTTCCCGGCTGTGCGGCGGATATGGCCCTTACGGGACCGCCGTATCGCAGGTGAGGTACCTCAACACCTCTATGGCCCCTCCGGTATGCCTCTGTCCCTCGGATCTCCGAGGATCTGGTCCGTATCCTCCGCCGCATCGCGGAGGAGAAAGCAGTAAGGGGGGACCCGGGCCCTTTATCTCCGGGTCCCGTTTGGGAAGGGGTTTGGTCGGCGGCCTTCGGAGCCGCCGGAGCAGATGTTTAGGCATTCGATCCTTTGCCGTTTCCGGGCGTTTCCGTTTTTATGGTTTTCATGAGCGCCTTACTCTCCAAATCACAACCACCGCGACGATGATGATCAGGATCACGATGATGATCAGGAGGATGTCCGTGATGCTCAGGGAGTGGGGCTCCGCGATGATCGGCGCTTCGGCCTCGTCATAGCTGAACTGTATGAGGCTGGTGACGCGCCTGTCGTTGTCGGGGTTGCCGCTGAACGAGAAGTCGTAATCGGGCTGCAGAATGCCGTTGACGACCATCGGGTTGTCGATGTACTCGTCCTCGTGTCCGAGAGCATAGGTAAGCTTGACGCGGTAATCGCCGGCTTCGAGATCGACAGGCGACTCGTAGCAGTTGAGACCGGTCTTGGCGAGGGTCAGAGGCACGAACTGTCCGCCGACCAGCTTTCCGACCATGGGGGTCGCAGTCTCGTCGGCGACGTACAGCTTGAAGTTGTAGATGGCGGTGGTGTAGTTGAGCCAGACGCTGTCATAGGTTCCGTAGGGATCGTAGACTCTCGCCTTGGCGACTTCATCCGCGTTCTTCACGGTCTTGGTGGCCCTCCATCCGTTGACGTAAGCGTTGTCGGCGGATGCTTCGATGCTGTCGATGGTGCGCCTGACCATCTTTCCGCCGGACGTGGTGTAATCGTTGTATGCATCGGTGTCTGCGAAGACGGTCAGATACAGATCGTCGCCCTTGAAGAACTTCGTGCTGTCGAATCCGCTGAAGGCTCCGCTTGCGGCCGCTCCGGGAGCGACGTAGGCGACACCGTCGGGGAAGATGGTGACTCCGGATCCCAGGGACGGGGTCTTGGTGGCGGGAGCGGCTCCGGTTCCGAAGATGCTCTCGTTGACTCCGGCATAGATCTTGCTGGCCTTGAACACTCCGTTCTCGGTGGGGATGTTGCCGTAGATGTGCACGGTCTGGTACATGATGAAATTGCCGTCCTTCGCGTCGATGGTTCCGTCCACGGTCGAGGTCCCGCCGATCTCGGGGGATCCGATGGTGGTGTCTCCGGAGTTGACGAAGGTTCCGGGAACGGACAGAGCGGGCGCGGCCACGGTGGATCCGAGTCCGGTGTTGAAGGATCCGGGGACCGAGAGAGCTCCGGCGATGGAGACATCGGCGCCCTCTCCGACATTGACGGTTCCGGCGGAACTGAGCGTCTTGGCGAAAGCGACGTTGGCGTCCTTGACGACGGTCAGAACCCCTCCTTCGGCGATGTCGACAGCGCCGAGCACGCTGGAGGAGCAGTCGGCCGCTCCGATAGCGACGAGTCCGGATGCCTTGAGGTCTCCGGAGAAGGTCTGGACGGCGATCTGGTTGATGTCCAGGGTTCCTGCGACATCGGTGTTCCCTGCGACGGTGAACGATCCTGCGACAGTCGCGGGCTCGTAGACGGAAAGGGTTCCGGGCACGGTCAGATCGCCCTTGATGACGGTCTTGTCCGTGGAGTCTATTACGAAGGTTCCGGTGACGTTCACGTTGTTCGCGGTTATCTCGGACTCTTCCCTGACGGTGGTGTTTCCGAGTATGGAGAGGTCTCCGGCGACGGAGAGAACGGATTTCTTTCCGAGGACGAGGTCCGTGAGCTTGGCGGTTTCGGCGGTGATGGATGCGGATTCTCCGAACTCGGCATCGGCGATGGACACGTCCTTCGCTCTGATGGCCGCGTTGTTTCCGGCTGCGATCTTGCCCGTGGAAACGAAGTTCCCTTTGGCCTCGAGGGTCATTCCGTCGCTGAGCTCGGCGCTGCCGAGGTTGATGTTGTTGGCGGTGAGCAGGAATCCGTTTCCGGCCTTGATGCTGTCGATGGAGGTGACATCTCCGTCGACGATGATGCGGCTGCTGTCTCCGAGGACGATCTTTCCGTTTCCGCTGAGACCGTTTATCGCGATGTTGGTTCCGTTTCCTCCAGCAAGGGTTCCGTCGACGGCGAGCGCCTTCGCGATGAGGTTCATGGCCGCGTCTCCGGAAGTCAGCGATCCGCCGGCGTTGACGTCGACGGAATCGGCGGCGATGCTGGAAGCCGCGAAGGTTCCCGCGATGCCGAACGCCTTTCCGATGATGCTGTTCTCGGCGGTGACTTTCGCTCCCTCGGGAATGGAGACATCTCCGAAGAAAGTGAACGGGTTGGTGATGTAGGTGTCAGCGTCGGATGCGAAAGCGATGCCGAGCCCTTCGAGGGTCTGGACATTGATCCTGGACTTTCCGGAGAAGGTCGCGGACGCTCCGGGCGCGGATGCGGCGGGAGCGCCGTCGATGCTGATGCCGCCTTCGGGGCTCTGGCCGAGGACGAATCCCTTGGCGTCGACGAATTCGATGGAACCGCCGCCCATGGCGATTCTTCCGTTAACGGACGAAGCCTGGGAGGCGTCGAACACGAATCCGCTGAGAGCGAGAGATTCGGCGGAGAAAGCGCCGGACCTGACGTAGATGGTCTTTCCGGCTCCGCTGAGCGAGACGTTTCCGACCTCGTTGTCGCCGTACATCTCGATGATGTCGCTGACTCTCGGCTCCTTCCCGGCTATGTAGGACAGGGGAGAGATGGTGTTGACGCCGTCGAGAGTGTAGTAAGCTCCGGCTATGGCGGAGGAATAGGTGGCGAAGGGTACGTCGAAGAAGAAGCATCCGTTGACCACGGTGGTTCCGTTGGTGATGACGTAGGTTCCGGGATGGGCATCGAGAGTTCCGTTGACGGTGAGCTTCGCGCCGTTGATGAGCTCGAGGATGTGTCCTTCTCCGATCTTGAGGGTGACTCCCTCGGGGATGACGGTGTCCTCGGAGATGTACACGTGGTCTTTCCTGAGCTCGATGATGTCTCCGGGCTGGGACTCGTCGAGGGCTCTCTTGAGGTTGGTGAACTTGGCGGTCACGCCGGAGCCCACGAGAACCTCGGAGATGACTATGTCCACGTTGGTTTCGCTCTTCGTCTTGTCCAGGAGTATGAGGGTTCCGTCTTCCACGTTGATGGGGACGGTGCCGTTCATGAACTTTCCGCCGGCCTCGACAGTAACGGTGGCGTCGTTGATGATCCTGACGGAGTTTGCCTCGGTCATGTCGACGGTCATCGTGCTGGGGATGATGGTGTCCTTGTCGAACACTATGTCTCCGTACACCTTGAGATAGTCGGGGTTGGCCTCGAGGGCATTGGCGAAGGTCGTGTAGTAGTGGTATCCGCCTTTCATGTAGTAGACAGCGTTCAGGGTGATTCCCGGAGTGCCTTTGAGAGGCGATTTGATGACGAGGGGCACCGCGGTCTTGACGGTTCCGGTGACGGTGAGAGTTCCGGTTCCGGTTATGGGCGCGGAGGCCGTGTTGTCGATCATGGTGACGTAAGAGGAAACGTTGAGGACGGATCCCTCGCGGAGGTTGATGTTGACTTCCTTGGGGAAGGTCATGTCCTCTTTGATGAGAAGGACTCCGACGGCCTCCATGGCGGCCTCGGAAGTGGAGGCGTCAGGGGCTCCCGCGAGAGCGACCCCGGTGGATTCTCCGGTGACGACGATTCCGTTGACGTCCTTGACGATGAACTGGGTGGCACCCCTGTTGTTGAACGAAGCGGTTCCTTTGAGGGTCTTGGACTCGAATGTGGATCCGGCGTTCGCGGTGACGACATACAGGCATTCCTTGTCGCTGTGCGCGACGATGACTCCGGAGTTGGAGACCGCGCCGGAGAATTCTCCGTTGACGGTCATGTTCCCGTTGTTGGAAATCCAGGTGGCGGGCAGAGACTCTGCGGCCACTCCGGGCTGGACGAGAGAACCGTCGTCGGCGACGACGAAAGTTGCTCCGTCATCGATGACCATCGAGTCGTAAGTCGCGAGACCGGATATGCTGACGTTGGATCCGGACTCGGCCCTGACGCTCTGGATGTGGGTTGCGGTTCCGACGCTTTCGATGGCGAGGGTTCCTCCGTTCTTGATCGCGGCTCCGCTGATGACGGCGGTTCCGGTCTCGGAGACGGTGAAGTTTCCGCTGACGGATGCGGCGGCTCCGTTCTCGCAGACGAACCCGTAGGGCCCGTCGACGGTGACGCTTCCGCTGATGCCGGCCGAGGCTCCGCTCTTCACGAGGAAGGTGGGGGCGGCCTCTGTGCCTTCGGCGCACACGACTTTTCCCTTGATATCGGCGCTTCCCGATGCGATAGTGACATGGGAACCGCTCCTGAGAGTGAGCGTAACATTTTCATTCACGATGAAATTGTTGTTCGCCTCGATGAACTGGCCGTTCTCGACTGCCAGATCGCCGTCGACGATGATAATCTGAAGAGAACTTCCGATTATGCTCGCATCAAGGGTTCCGTGGATGTACAGTACCTTGTCGTCCGATGTCTCCGCGTCGGCAGAGAAGGAGACGGCGATACAGGACGCCACGACCGCCAGAATGACGGCTGCTGCAAGGAATTTCTCCTTGCTCCTGAATGCATTTTTGTTTGTCAATTCCATAGAACATCTGCTCCTATGAACCGGGCTCCAGCGCCCGGAGACTGCCGCCGCATCTTTGCGGTCAGCTCGGCCCCGGTCATCCCTATCCGGAGCCGGCTGGGATGCGCCGGCGCAATTCTAGATGGCTGTCCCTTAATATAAATTTATTAATAGAATGAAAGGAAGAGCCCCGGATTCAGGCGGGAAATGCCCTCAGAAACCGTCTTTCGGCGGGGTTTCGGCGACATCCACCTTCTTCCTCTGGCGCCCGCCGGTCTTCCTGAGCTTCCCCTGGCCGAGGGCCCATTCGAAGCTCTTCTGCTCGGCGGGGGCAATCAGCACCCGGTCGCCTTTGGCGTATCTGCGGCCGGTCGTCCAGTTGGTGAACGGGGACAGGACCCTGTATTCGTCGGCGTCCATGACCACCTCCCTGACGTTGGGGCGGCCTTTCATCTCCGAATACGTCCCTGCGAACAGTTTGATGCGGCCGCCTGCGACCTCGATCACGCTGGTGCAGACGGTGTCCAGGAAATACCTGTCGTGGGTGACGGCTATCAGCGTCCCGCCGTATTCGTTCAGAGCCTCCTCTATCGCATGCTTCGCGGGGATGTCCATATAATTCGTCGGCTCGTCGAGCACCAGAAGGTTGGTCTCGCTCAGAAGCAGCAGGCACATCGCCACCCTCGCCCTCTGCCCGCCGGAAAGCGTGGATATCGGGCGGTCCACATCGTCGCCGGTCAGAAGGAACCTTGCCAGCATCGAGCGGGCCTCGCCCCTCCTCTCCTTGCCTATGAGCTGCAGGAGCTGCTCCTCGGCGGTGAGCCTCTTGTCCAGGCTGTCGTGATGCTGGGAATAGTACCCTATCTTGGCGCCGGGAGCCGTCCAAAGCTCCCCTTCGGACGGGATCTGCTCCAGCAGCGCCTTTATCAGGGTGGTTTTCCCTTCACCGTTGGACCCGAAGACCCCGATCCTGTCGCCTTTCTGTATGTCCAGGTCGACATGCTCCAGTATCTTCTTCCCGCCTATGGAAACGGAAAGATCCTTCGCCGTGAGGACGTTCTTGCCGGATTTGCGGGCGGTCTGGATTCTGACCGAGATCTCCCTGCTCTCCTCCGGCTTCTCCTTCTCCTCCATCTTGGCGATCATCTTCTCCCTGGTCTTGTGGGTGGTCATGAACCACTGGTCGCGGTGGAGCTCCCTGGCGATCTCTTCCTGCTTCCTCTTCTGGGAGGAGTATTTCCTGTACTCCTTCTCCATCCGGTCCAGGTCCAGCATCTTCTTCATGATGAAATCGGAATAGTTGCCCTTGTACTCCCTGGATTTCCCGTTGGAAATCTCCAGCATGCGCGTCGCGATCTTGTCCAGGAAATACCTGTCGTGGCTGATGACCAGCACGGCGCAGCGGGTCTTCAGAAGATAGTCCTCCAGCCACTCCACAGTGTTTATGTCCAGATGGGAGGTTGGCTCGTCCATCACGAGAAGATCGCAGTCGTCGGCCTGGACGACTATGCGGGAGAGCATCACTTTGGCCCTCTCCCCTCCGGAAAGGGAATCCATGGTCCTGTCTGCGAAATCCCAGCTCAGACCCACCTTTTCCAGCGCGGCCCTCTGATTTCCCTCGTCGTCGGCATCGGATTTCGACAGCATGGATTCCAGCATGGCGCTCTCTTCCGCCAGGGCGTTCCAGTCTATGTCGCCGCCGGACGCCATCTCGGCCTCTATCTCCGCCAGGCGGCGCTTCAGATTCTCGATGTGCCCGTACGGCCTCCCCAGCACGTCGCGGACGGTGAATTCCGCCGACGATTCGGCGAACTGCTCCAGATAGCCTATCCTCTCGGTATAGCGGGTGAGCTCCCCGGTGTCCGGCTTCATCTCCCCCAGGAGTATCTTCAGGAAAGTGCTCTTGCCGGCGCCGTTTATCCCGATCAGGCCTATCGCATCGCCTTCGTTGATCTGGAGGCTGACATCCGTCAGGACTTTCACCGGGCCGAATGACTTGGCTATCGACTGGGCCTTGATGAGCATGCGGCCCGATAAGCGCGGCTGATAGATGATGCTTCGCTCGGACGTACTCGTCCCGGAGGCGGATCGGATGCGCTTTGCCGCCGGTGATGCCTTCCAGCCTGCGCAGGAATCCCTCGGCTTCCCCCAGAGGCACCCAGGCTTTCACGTCTACCCTGTCGGAGTAGGAGCATTCCGGCTTCCTTGCCATGAAACCTTTGCATTTGGCCTCGAACGCGCTGTAATGGCTGTATCCCATCCCGACCTCGAACACGGCGCACGCCGTCCTCCTGACCTTGGCGGACTTCCCCAGCGCGAGGGATGCCGCCTCGGAATATGCGCGGACCAGACCGCCGGTCCCCAGAAGGGTCCCTCCGAAATAGCGGACGACCACGGCCATGGAATCCGACAGCCCGGCGCCGCTGAGGACGCTGAGGATCGGCCTCCCCGCCGTCCCGGAAGGCTCGCCCCCGTCGCTGAAGCGGAGATTCCTGTCCGAAGCTCCGAAAACGGCGGCGTAGCAGTAATGGGTGGCGCCCGGGAACTCCGCAGACACCGCGGCAAGGTTCGCCTGGATATGGCTCTCATCGGGGCACGGCATGGCGACCCCTATGAACCTGGACCCTCTGACGGCGATCTCCGCGGACGCCTTCCCGGCCAGCGCATCATAATCGGACATCGCCATGGCTGCGGAATGGCAGAAGGAATTAAAAAAGGCGGAGGCCCCGGAAGGCCCCCGGAAGTTTCATTGGCCTTCGACGTAAGACTGGGCTTCGTCGAACTCCTTCTGGATCTCTGCGGAAGGCGCAGGCGTGGCCAAGGAGACGAGGACGCCGGCGATCAGCGCGAAGATGAATCCGGGCAGGAGCTCGTAGATCCCGGTCCCGGACAGGAAAGTGTTCCACGCTATGACCGTGATGAACCCGACGAACACCGAGGCCAGCGCCCCGTAGAGGTTCATCCTCTTCCAATAAAGGGACAGGATCATCAGCGGCCCGAAGGCGGCTCCGAATCCGGCCCAGGCGTAAGAGACGAGGCCCATGATGCTGTCGCCTCCGTACAGCGCGAGGATCAGCGCGAACACAGCCACCAGAACGACGATGAGCCTGGAGATCCACATGAGAGCCTTGGGCTGGCCCTTGTACCTGCCGTACTTGCCGAGGATGTCGTTGGTGATGGCCGAGGATGCCACCAGAAGCTGGGAGTCCGCAGTGGACATGATCGCGGCCATGACGGCGGCGAACAGCAGCCCGGCGATTATCGGCGGAAACAGGTCCCCGGCCATCATGATGAATATGTGCTCGGCGTTGAACCCGTCCGCGACGACTTCGGCCTCTCCGACGTATACTCTCCCGACCAGACCGACGAGGATGGCCGCGGAAAGCGCGATGACGATCCATATCAGAGAGATCCTGCGCGAGATCTTGACCTCTTCGGGATCCCTGATGGACATGTATCTGACGACTATGTGCGGCATCCCGAAATATCCGAACGCCCAGGCCAGCAGCGAAAGGATGGCTATTGCGCTCAGAGGGGCGCCGCCGTCCCAGAACAGATCCATGAAGTTCTCCACCCCGACGGAATCCCATCCGGCCTGGAGCTCGCTCCATCCGCCCAGCGACCCTATGGCGGCCAGAGGCACGACAAGAATGGCGACGAGCATCAGCATGCCCTGGAAGAAATCCGTCCAGCAGACGGCCTTGAAGCCTCCCATGAAAGTGTACGCTATGATGATGATCGCTCCGACGGCCATCGCTATGCTGAAGGAGATCTCCGGGAAAATTGTCTGGAGGGTGACTCCGCATCCCTTGAATCCGGAGGCCACATAGATGACGAAGAAGAAGAGGATGATCAGGCTGCAGATGAATCTGAGGTATCCTTTCTCGTCTTTGTAACGGTTGGAAAAGAATTCCGGCACCGTCAGAGCATTCCCGGCGACTACGGAATGCTTTCTGAGTTTCTTGGCCACGAAGAGCCACGAAAGATAGGAGCCTATCGCCAGGCCTATCCCTATCCATGCCTCCCCCATGCCTGCGAGAAGCACCGCCCCAGGCAGCCCCATGAGCAGCCAGCTGCTCATATCCGATGCCTGCGCCGAAAGCGCGGTGACGTAAGGGTTCATAGAGCGTCCGCCCAGTATGTAATCCTCCATGCTGCTGGACCGCTTGTAGAAATAGAATCCTACGCCCAGCACCAAGGCGAAATAGGCTATGAACGCTGTCAGCACGAAGATATCCATGAATGCACCGGGCGATAATCGCGTATATCGCATAAATACGCATTGACAGGATGGAGGAAGGGTTTCCTGCCCCTCGGGGAAGAGGGACAGGAATCGCCGCAACGGATTCCCGCGCCTCAGGCGGTTCCGCGGCGCATGAACTTAGGCCCGACCCAGTTCCATTTCCCGAGCAGATGCATGATCGCTGGCACTATGTAAGTGCGCACGACCAGAGCATCGCATAGGATGGCGAAGCAGAGCGCGAAGCCGAACTGCTGCATCATCACCATGGACGACAGCATGAGGGTCCCGAAGGCGCCCCCCATTATCAGCCCGCAGATGGTGATGACGGACCCCGTATGGGTCACGGCGTGGTGTATGGCATCGTCGTTGGACATGCCCTTGATGACGTTCTCCTTGATGCGGGTGGTGAGCAGTATGTCGTAATCCATCCCGAGCCCGAGGCATATGACCAGCAGGATCATGGGGATCAGCCACATGACGCTCACGCCGAGGACGTCAGTGAACAGGAGATGAGTCACAGCCAGGGTCCAGCATATGCTCATCAGGATCGTAAGCACGGACCTTATCGGGATGAGATACGATTTCATGACGACGAAGAGCAGTATGATGATCAGGATGACCACGATGATCTCGATCTTGTCGAACTCGGCCCCGACGGCGTTGGATATGTCGTACATTACCGCGGCGCTTCCGGTGACCCACTTGGATTCCAGGACGGGATTGGCGTCCATGAATGAATTGATGGTGCTCTCGGCCCCGCTTATGGTCCTCATGGATTTGGGCGACATCGCCGCGTCGACGGTGGAATAGGTTACCGTGATGTAATCCACGGTGCCGTTCCCGTCGGCGGAATTCGCGAAGCTCCCTCCGACCGACCTGCTGAGGGTGTTCACCAGATAGTCGATGGCCGAGCCGGCTCCCGCGACGATCATGGCATCTGGCAGGCCGGCGGCGCGGATGGTCTGGAGGGTGTTCGTGACATACAGCGCCATGGTCTCCGGGGAATCGGATATTACCCTGTCGACGATCTGCGTCGGAGTGGGATCCGCCGTGCCTTCTGCGATGAGCTCCCTGGTCGCTTTACTGACTTCTGATTCCCAGACGAACGGCCCGCTTATCGCCGCCACGTTGGGATCCTTCGCTATGCCGGAGCACAGGCCGTCTACATCCAGACTTCCGTAGGACCGCGACCACGTCAGCGATTTCATCTGCGACATCATCGCCGCGGTCTCCTGCGTCACCAGCCCCATCCCTATAAGCGGCGCAAATGCGGAGGCATCGAAGCTCTGGATATCGGCGAGAGGCTCGGAAGATTCGAACACGACGTAATTGGGCATGAGCATGCCCTGGTTGGCATAGTCTCCGATGAGATCCATCCCCTCACCGGATTCCCCGGTCTGCATGGAGCTCACCATGTCGTAGGACAGCTCGGCATTCGCCATCATGTATGCCGCCGGCACCGTGACCAGAACCGTGGCGATGACGATCGCTTTGGCATGCTTCAGGGAGAATCTGGAGGAACCCTCGAAGTATCTCTCCCCGAGCCTTCCGAACCAGCCGAACCAGCCTTTGGTCGCCTTCCCACCTTCCCTGAAGGAATCGACGGAGGTCGGCCAGAAGATCTTGTCATGGATGAGCTCCAGGATCGCCGGGATCATGGTGAGGGCGGCCAGCAGAGCGACGAGAATGCCTATCGCAAGGCAGATGCCCATGGTGGAGACGATGCTTATCGAGCATATCGACATCGCGCCGAACCCTATGATGACCGATGCCCCGGAAGTGGCGATGGACTCGCCAGCCCACACGACAGCCTCGTGGAGGGCTTTGTCATGGCCGAGGCCGGAGCGCAGCCCTTCTCTGTAGCGGGCGATAATGAAGATGCAGTAGTCGCACCCGGCTCCCATCATGGACACGAGGATCATCATCTCCGTGATGAAGAAGATATTCAGTATCTGGCCTATGCCGTATATCAGCGCCAGAGTGACGATGAAAGCGAACCCTATAGTCATCGGGGGCGTGGCCGAGGTCACGAACGATCTGAAGAACAGCCCTACGAGCACCAGAATCAGAAGGACCGTGAAAGGATCGATCCTCGAGATGTCCTTCAGAGCGCCTTCGGCCATATCGGCGGAGATCGCCGTGGTTCCGGTGAGATATGTGGATACGCCGGCGAATCCGGGATTCGTCCCGTCAAACTTTTCCTTCTGCTGGGAGATGAAACTTCTTAGCGCGGAAGTATCGTCGGTGATATTCCCTTCGAAAGAGCTGTCATAGACCACCCCTGCCAGGAATATGCCGCCTTCGAGGCCTGCTTTCTCCTGGGTCCCCATGCTTACGAACGGAGCCCTGGATGACAGCTTCTGCTTCCCGTCGGCATCGACGTATTCCGGCGCATGTTCGGTAAGGTAACCGACGAATTTCTCTGAGAGAGCTATCTCTTCGGCTGTGGAATACTTGATGACTATGATGGGAACGGAAGATACGTCCACCCCTCCGGATGGATAGTACTGGCCCATCACCATCATACCCTGGATGGACTCTGAGTCCTCGGCCGCCATATCATTGACATCATACTTCATGACGTCGCCGGATTTCAGCGCGAGAGGCACCGAAACCAGAAGTATGGCTATCCACAGCACGACGATGAGCTTTGCATGCTTCGCTATCGCGTCTGCGAGCCTGTCGAATATCATGATGGGCCGACACTAAGGCCACTATTTAATTGATTCCAATAATGGCGTATAAAATTAAGATAAATCGGCGGAATACCCGCCAGATCGGTTCTTCCTGCCGATTTTGTCTTTGTACTTTGTTTTTGCGGGGGCGTGTGATGCCCTGACTTTCTTCCCGTTGAGCTTGGTGCTGTTGACTGCTTTTATGACCGCATCGACCGACGATGATTCGACCTCGACGAAAGTGAGGTGCGACCCCATCCCTATGCGGCCGACTTTGTCGCGGCCGATGCCTGACGAAAGGGCGATGTATTCGGCGATGTCCGTGCGGTTTATCTCGGAACTTTTGGGTATGTCCAAGGCAATCACAGCGAACTCGGGGGCGGCCGGGCCCTCGTTTTTGGGATTGGGTCCGCTGCGGGAGGGCGGCGCATGGCGCTTGTCCTTGGCCGCGGCATCCTGTATGCTTTTCGTTCCATGCAGCGCTTTCAGTTCGGGGTTGGCTATCTGCAGTTTGGCGATCTGCTTTCTGGTGACGCGCTCTACCGACTTTCCCATGAACTCCTGGTAAGCGGGTATCCTGAGATCCTCCTTGGGAGTGATGAATGTGAATGACACCCCTTCTCTTCCGGCCCTTCCCGTGCGGCCGATGCGATGGGCGTAAGTCTCGGGATCGAGAGGCGCATCATAGTTCACGACGCATTCTATGTTGTCTATGTCAAGGCCTCTGGCCGCAACATCGGTAGCGATGAGCATGTTCATCTTGTCGGCTTTGAAACTGCGTATGGTCTTCTCCCTGCGGGACTGCGGCATATCCCCGTGTATTGCTCCGATGCGTAGGCCTTCTTTGCTCAGACCTTCATAGAGATCGTCGACCATTTTCTTGGTGGAACAGAATATGACCATCTTAGGATCGCCATTCGCCATTATATCGCGGAGAACGTCCATTTTTCCGTTCCTTTTCACTTCGATGTAATACTGGCGCACAAGCTCCGGGACAAGAGAGTCGTGTGAGACGGATATTTCTGCGGGCTCTTTCATCGAACGCTCGGCGATTGAACGGACTTCATCGGAAAGTGTCGCCGAAAACATCATGGTCTGTCTGTGCGAAGGAACCATAGATATTATCTCATCCATGTCGTCGATGAATCCCATGTCCAACATCCTGTCGGCTTCGTCTATTACAAGCTCCCTTACCGAATCCAATTTCAGATTCCCTCTTTTGCAGAGATCTATGATCCTTCCGGGAGTCCCGACTACGATGTCGCACCCAGATTCCAAGCCTTTTATCTGCTCGACGTATGATGCGCCGCCATAGACAGCCACTATCGAATGGCGGGTGTACTTCGAGATGTTTGACATCTCCTTCGATATCTGAACGGCCAGTTCCCTGGTCGGGGCCATAACCAGGACGGAAGGCACCTGGGAACCGGATTTGGTACGCCCTATTGCGACCATTGAGAATGCTCCGGTCTTGCCTGTTCCGGTCTGAGCCTGCCCGAACATGTCCTTGCCAGACATGCCCACAGGCACTGCCTGAAGCTGGATCGGAGTCGGCTCTGTCCATCCCATCTCTGCGATGGCTCTGCACAGCCGTTTGTTGATGCCTAATTCCTCGAAGGATGCCATTTGAACCTCTTAAAAATACTGCCCAAGGCAGTTTTCTGAGCCCTTGTACAATTGATTATATATAAAATTAATTGTCATTTAATAATACTCTATATGAACAACAAATCCATTCGACCGATGAAAAACAAGGATTAAGAATGACTGTCCTGGAATCCAAATACGGATGAAAGCGGAAACACCGGATGAGGAGGGCCCCCGGCATCATCGATAACGACAAAAAATTTAAATGCGATAATCTAATCCTCCAAACCGCGCGGTAGTGGTGTAGGGGTTAACACTTAACCTTGCCAAGGTTAGACCTCGGGTTCGATTCCCGGCTACCGCACTTTTCATTATTTCATACTAAGTGTTGCGACCGTGACGGCTGAGCAACGAATGTGCCCGAGAGCTTCCGCCCCCGGGTGTAGTAGTGTAGGGTGTGCATGCGTCAGAAAAACTGGCTATTCCCTTTTCCGGATGAGGAGGCCTGCATGCCCAGGCCGCGATTAAGGATGTTTATCGCCGCGTTTATGTCGCGATCGATCTGAAGACCGCATGCGGGACAGCTATGCACACGGACTCCCAGATTTTTTCTGACATAGAATCCGCAGCGGGAACATATCTGAGAGGTGTTTCTGGGATCTACGAATATCACCTGGACTCCGGATTCTTCGGCTTTGTATTCGATCATCCCAACCAATATCTTCCATGCAGAGGCGTATTGGCTTCTTCTTCCTGCGCTTGTGTGGTAACTGGCAATCAGCTCTTTTACGCTGATATCTTCCAGAATGATTATGGAGTATGATCTCACAATCTCTGTCGAACGCTTGTGCATCTCATCGCGCATTTTATTGTTATAATGCTCGAGGAGATGGGACAGCCTGCGCTTATATTTCCTGGATTCATCGGAATCTGGGTCGCACTCGCTCATCTTCCTCTGGATTTTGGCCATCTCCGAAGCCGTTCTGTCAAACAGCTTCGTATTGTCGTAGACCGTTCCGTCTGAAAAAGCGGCAAGATTGTAGAGCCCCAGATCTATTCCCACAGGCCCCTTGCCGGCAGAAGGCATGCGCGGCATCTCGTTCTGTATGCACGAAAATGTTGCGAACCACTTCCCCGTCTGGGACCTGGAGATGGTGCATGATATGGGGCGGCCTTCGAAAGACCTGTGCACCACGCATTTTACGTCTCCTATGGAGCTGATGCGCAGTCTGTTCCCGATCAGACGGATGTCCCTTCCGTATTTTGTGAAGGTGAACGACGCGTATCTCTCCGATCTCCGGAATGCCGGCAATTGCGGGGATTGGCCTCCCCTGATTTCCGACTCGAACTTCCTGAAGGCATATCCGACGCGGTGCGATACTTCGCTGATGCAATCCGGATGTATCCTGCTCAGTTCTGGATGCTCGAGTTTCAGGACATATTCGCAGTACTCGTCGATGTCTTTCCGATCGAAGATGCGCCCGCAGGTTTCGTATGCATTCCTGCACATCTCAACCTCCTTGTTGTACACGAATCTGCACCCTTCGAGAGCAGACCCCATGAGATTCGCCTGCTTCCTGGTGGGATACAGCCTGTACCTGACGCATCTGAATCTTGACATCGGGAAGCCATCGGATGCCGCGGTTAAAAGCGGACCCGACGGGAAATAAGAATGCTAAAACCGGGCATATGCCCGGAATCTGTTTGTTTCAGCGGGATTTCGCCGCTTCTATGTAGGAATTCCAGGCCTTCTCCAGATCCGGCCTCTGGATTGTGTCCATGACGTACTGGGCGAACTGGTCGCCGGTGGCTCCGGTGTCCCTGCCGGTCATGACGAGTTTCTTCTCGAACTGGCAGCAGATGTCGAGAGCCATCTCGAGCTTCCTTCCTTTCTCGTTCTCGCCGATGTGGTTCAGCATCATGGCGACGGCTTTGATCATACTGCACGGATCGGCATACTGGGCCCTGCCCTCTGTGACCATCCTCGGGGCAGAACCGTGGATCGCCTCGAACATTGCGTATCTCTTCCCGATGTTGGCGGAGCCGGCGGTTCCGACTCCTCCCTGGATCTGCGCGGCCTCGTCTGTGATGATGTCCCCGTAGAGGTTGGGAAGCACGAACACGCGGAAATCGCTCCTTCTGGCGGGATCGATCAGCTTTGCCGTGGCGATGTCTATGAACCAGTCGTCCCAGCGCACCTGGGGGTAATCTTTGGCGACCCTCTCGGCTGTGCTGAGGAACAGGCCGTCGGTGGTCTTGATTATGTTGGCCTTGGTCACCAGAGAGACATAATTGAGGTTGTTCTTGGCGGCGTAGTCGAATCCGAGCCTGATTATCCTCTCGGTCCCTTGGGCGGTGGCCACGCAGAAATCCATGGCGAGGTCGTCGGTGACGCTGATCCCGTCGCTGCCCATCACATACGAGCCTTCGGTGTTCTCCCTGAAGAACGTCCAGTTGATGCCCAGCTCCGGGACGGATACGGGCCTGACGTTGGCGAAAAGATCGAGCTCCTTCCTCATAGCGACGTTGGCGCTCTCGATGTTGGGCCAGGGATCTCCCTTCTTGGGGGTGGTGGTGGGCCCTTTGAGGATGACGTGGCACTTCTTCAGCTCCGCGAGAGTGTCGTCGGGTATCGCTTTCATGACTTCGACGCGCCTCTCTATGGTCAGGCCGTCTATCTGTCTGATTTCGACCTTCCCTGCCTTGATCTTATCGGCGAGAAGGAATTCCAATACTTTCTGGGCGGAAGCGCAGATGTAAGGGCCGATGCCGTCCCCTCCGCACACCCCTATCACAAGCTTGTCAAGGCCGGAATAATCGGTCCAATCGCCTTCCCCTTTGAGAGTCTCCACCCTCTCGAGCTGTTTCCTCAGGAGAGCGCCGAATCTTTCCTGCGCCTTTTTGATAGCCTGTTCGTCGACCATTTGAATCGGACCTCCCAACGGAATCCTACTATTAAAACATCGCAAAGAGGGCCGGGGCGCGGCCGATTGCACATCATTATTTAAGAGAAGCGCCGTTTATGAATCCGAAAACGAAAAGTTGTCTGTGTCAGTCGCAGGCAGTGATTCAGATCAGTGATGCAGATGATCTCCAATTTCACGGACATAGGTATACCCGAAGAGATAGCGAAGGCGATGGATGACATGGGATGGACGGAGCCTACCCCCATCCAGATACAGTCGATCCCTCTCGGGCTCGAAAGAATCGACATGTTCGCCCAGGCGCAGACCGGAACGGGAAAGACGGGGGCGTACGGGACGATAATGCTCGGGACCAATCCGTCGGGGACGAAAGTGCCGTCCGCGATAGTTCTGGTCCCCACCAGGGAGCTGGCCAACCAGGTCTCCGGGGAGCTGACGAAGCTGGCGAAATACTCCGGGCACGTCAGCATACCCATATACGGGGGGGCCAGCATCGAAGGGCAGCTGAAGAAGCTGAAGGCGGGATGCGACATAGTCGCCGGGACTCCCGGACGCGTCAGAGACATGATCAACAGGGGGGCGCTGAACCTCTCCGCGATAAAGACGCTGGTGCTGGACGAAGCGGACAGGATGCTCGACATGGGATTCATCGAGGACATCGAGTTCATACTGAAGGCGATGCCCAAGGAGAGGCACACCATGCTGTTCTCGGCCACCATGCAGGAGAACGTCAAGCAGCTGGCCTTCGATTACATGGTGAACCCCAGGGAGATCTCGGTGTCCCAGGACGAAGTGGTCCTCGACCTGACCAAACAGTATTACATCTCCGTCGGAAGGAGGAACAAATCCTGGGCCCTGTGCAGGATCCTGGATATCGACAGGCCCAAAGCCATCATATTCTGCCAGACCAAGAAGATGGTGGATGTCCTGGACGAGAGGCTCTCCGAGCTGGACTACCAGGTGGAAGCCATACACGGGGACATGCCCCAGTCCAAGAGGGAGAAGGTCATAAGGGATTTCAAGGAGGGCGGGACCGACGTCCTCATCGCCACCGACGTCGCGGCCAGGGGGCTGGACATCGACGACATCAGCTACGTCATCAACTATGACATGCCGGACGACATAGACACCTACATCCACCGCATCGGAAGGACCGGGAGAGCGGGGAAGGAAGGCACCGCGGTATCGTTCGTCACTTCCGAAGAGGAGCATCTGATCAAAGAGTTCCAGATGCGCACCGGAATCGACATCGAGAAGAGGAGCGTCCCCGAGGCGGAGCCCGGACAGAAGGACAGCATCAAGAGGGTCGTCGACTACGACCAGATCTCCGACGTCTTCGGCATGTGCAGGTTCGAGATCAATCTCGGCAGGAACGACGGGTTCGGGAAGGTGTCGCTGGCGGATTTCATCATCCGCAACGCCAGGGTCAGGGACGTTTCCATAGGTAAGATACAGATAGGGCCGGATTCCTCTGTGGTGGAGGTGCACAAGGATTTCGGCAACCGCATGACCATGGATCTGACCAAAGCGAAGCACAAAAGCAAGAAGGTGACCGTCCGCGTGATACAGGACTGAGCGGGATGCATCGCCTGGTGCCAGACATCCTATCCGTCTCCAGGATAATAGGCTCGGCGCTTCTGCTCCTTACGGGGGAGCTGAACGCATGGTTCCTGGCGGTCTTCACTTACTGCAGCGCCAGCGATGTCCTCGACGGATACCTGGCCAGGAAGTACGGGCTGTGCTCCCCCGGAGGGGAGATACTGGACAGCGCCGCCGATTTCTCGCTGGTCCTGGCGATGCTGGCCGTGCTCATACCCACCCAGCCCTGGGAGCCGTGGATGATCCTGTTCATAGCGCTCATCGCGGCCGTCCGCGGGATCTCCCTGTGCATAGGCACGTACAGGTTCCGCAGGACGGCTCTGCTCCATACCGACATGAACAAGATCGGCGGGCTGCTCCTGCGCCTCGCCCCTTATTTCATGGTGTTCGCTGACCTTGGGACAGTCGTGGCCGTGGTGTGCTCCACATATTTCGCGGGAGCACTGGAGGATCTGGCCATCAATTCCAGGGCGACCTCCCTGAACCGCAACATACGCTCCTTCAGGGATCTGCGCGTACCGCAATAACCTTTTACCGCCTAGGCCGATGCCTTGCCATGACCCTTTTGATGACGAAGTGCCCCTTCTGCGGCGAGAATTTCATGATAGCCGACACCGAGGATCTGGAGGGCGAATGCCTGCTGTGCCGCCGCTCCAGGGCCTTCACCAAGGAGGAGATCGGGGACGCCGAATCCAGAAGGGACGAGCTGTCCGAGAAATACATCCCGGAGATGCAGCGGCTGTTCGAGACCGGGGACGCCGGAGCCATGGCGCCGCTGGCCGAGAAGGTGGCGAAGGAAGGGGTATCGTCCTGGTACGCCTGGTTCTTCATAGGCTGGTACGAGATGATGTCCGGGAAGGCCGGGAAGGGATTCGACGATTTCTCGCTCGCGGCTTCATTCCTGGACGAGGAGAACTTCGACGAGTTCTATTCGCTCGTGACCGATGCGTGCATGGATTCGCTGGCGGCCGCGTGCGCAGAGGGAAGGCGCTGGGACGAGGACCACCTCGGCATGATGGAATTCTCGGAGGTCATGGACGAACGCTTCCATAACCTCATGGACGTAACGCTGGAAGAGGATCTGGCCACCAGGATAGGATACAGCGACGACTGCGCCGGAAGCGGAGGCGCCTGCCTGAATTTCGCGTTCGAAGCCGCGGACATGGCGGTGTGCTATGCCTGCAACGACATGCTTCTTCTCGACCACGGCTCCGTGCTGGAGGCCGCTTCCTGGGCCGCCGGAGCGATGGCTTCGAGGGCGGAGGAGCTGGACGGGCCGAAAGGCAGGAACGCTCCCAAGATCAGGATGATGTCCGGATTCCTGGAGGACGTCAGGAAACTGGAGGAATCGGTATAGTGCGGATTCGACGAAGAAAGGATAGGAAGGCTCTGCGACCTGTGGGTAGAGGAAGACGACGGGCACGGCGGCGTTCTGAGGGAAGCCTTCGAGAATTTCGTCGGATACATGATGTCCGACGGCCGCAACAAAGGCCGGAAGAAGAAGATGGACGAGGCCCTGAGGAAATATGAAGAGATCATCAGGGATGCTCTGAACGACGAGAGGCTGGATGCCCCTGAGGAAGAGGCCGGAGAGGGCCCCGGAAGCGAATATGCCGGCAGGGAATGCCCCGACTGCGGGAAGTTCATAGCCAGCGGGCCCGGCGGGATCCTGGAATGCGGCTGCGGGTTCAGAGGCCGCATAGTCACCCCGGCAATAGAGGAGCTGCCGGAAGACATCGGAGAGCTCCGCGGGATGGCGAGGGAAGCCCTCAAAGGAAACGATTCGGAGCTCCTGAACAACCTCGGGGAGCGCATACTCGACAGGGACGCGGACGAGTGGCTCGGGAATCTGGCCATTGGGAAATCCTGCGTCCTGGACGGGAACCTGTCGGTGGCCGCGGTGATGATTTCGGAGGGATCCTCGACCCTCGGGAAAAAGGGCGGCGCGGATGAGTTCTGCGATATCGCGGAGGAGATCCTCGCCGAAGGCATGGCGAACGCCTCCGCAGAGGACGACCTTCTCTCTCTGATCTATCTTCCTTCCCTGATATGGAACGCCGAGAACATCTCTGACAGAAGGTTCCTGGAGGAGCTGATAGACAGGATCATGGAAACCGGCGGCATGGGCAACGAAGTCAGCATCGCGGTCTGCGCCCTTTCCATGCCGAGACTGATGACGTTCAGCATGAGCGGCAACCCCTATCTCCAGGCGTGGGAAAGCCTGTGCGGGAAAGCGATGGCGATCATGGGGATGGCGGAAACCAGGCTCAAGGATCCGGAGGTCTGCCCCCAGACCAAAAGCCAGGACATGGCCGAGCTGAAGAGGAACATGGAATTCGTCTCTTATCTGGCCGGCGGGATCTCCTCCAGGATCTCGGGATCCAGCCCCGAGGAGATGGAAGCCCTGAGGAAAGGATGGAAAGGATCTGAGAAGCTCCTGGACCTCATGGACGAGATAGATGCCGCCGTGCGCTGGGACGAAAGCGAAAACCCAGGACCCAAGGAGATGGCCAAAGCGAAGAGAACGGCGGACCGGGTCCTGGATGCCTATATGGCCGGAGCCGTATCGCAGCCCTGAATCGGGGTGCGTATAGCGCCCGTGCACTATAGTGGCTTTCCCGTACTGGATGGCGAACATGGGGCACCTGTGCAGGCACGCCAGGCACATCGGGCACCTGTCGGGGACTATCACCGGCCTCCTGTTCTCCATCCTAATCGCGCGCACGGGGCAGATCCTCCTGCATTCGCCGCACCCGTCGCACAGATCGGTGACCCAGAACAGCTTGGTCCTCTGCATCCCGTAGATCGCATAGAGCGGCTTTGCCATGATCTTCGACGTGGCGTCCGGCATCCTGCATCTGCGGCGGGATGCGATCCCTTCGGCGGCGTCCGCGATTTGCGGCTCGGCCCCGGCCAGAACCTTCTCTATCCTCTTCTTGTCTGAGAGATCGTGCAGAGGCGTCCAGGTATGCGGCATGACCGCGCGAAACATTCCGGATACGCCGATGCCTTTACCGGAAAGGATCCTGGCCGCCATGCCTCCGGCGTCACCGGGGGATGACCCGCAGGTGACTGCAACATAAACATACGTCCCGGGATCGGTCGTTATCTCGGCTCTGCCCAGAAAGTCGGAGACTATAGTGGGAAGCCCGGAGAAATACACCGGGAACACGAAGCCCAGGGACTCTCCCGGAGGCACGCGGAACGACAGATCGTCTTCTCTGAGGCAGCGGTCCATATGGACTATAGTGCTACCATCCGCCTCAGATATCTTGCGGGCGAAATAAAGGGAATTGCCTGTGGCGGAGAAGCAGAATATCATAGGGAAAAGGATGCCGGCCGGAACCGGCACCCGATGTCAGAGCTCGATGAGGATGAGTATCCCGCCGACCTGGATGGTGTCGACCGCCTTTCCGTCGAGCATGAGACGCTTCTCCACCTCGAAATACTCCTTGCCGACCGAGACGGTCTCTCCGTCGGCCTCGACTTCCACGGCGCCGGATTCCAGCTTCCTGGAGACTTCCTCGGGATCCATGGCCGCAACCGCGGAGACTATAGTCTTAGCTTTGGCCTTGAACGCGGGGCCGAGCTTGGAATGCACAGGCTTCACTCCGGCGACCTCCTCGGTGAGGCGGGCTTCCGGCGCGATTCTGATCTCCTTCGCCTTGGTGGTCTCCCTGATGTCGTCCTTGGCGCATTCGAGGGCCCTGGCATCCGCACCGACCAGCTCGATCAGGGAAAGCTCCGCGTTGAGCGGGATCTTCTTCTCGGACTTCCAGGAGCGTATCTCCGCCAGGACGTCTTTGAGCTTCTCTCCCGCCTCTTCGGCTTCCCCGTCTATGAACATGGGCTCCGGCCAGGGGGTCAGATGGACGCTCCTGCATCCGTCCGCCGCCTTGAAATGCTCCTGGTAGACGTCCTCGGTGACGTGGGGCATGAAGGGCGCGAGCATCTTGATGCTTCCCAGGAAGACGTTGTAGATCGTGTATCTGACCGCGGGATCGTTCCTGGCCTTGACCATCTCGACATAGTTGTCGGCGAACTCGTGCCAGATGAAGCCTTCGACCTCTCTCATGGCCTTGTCGAACTGGTACTCTTCGAGGCAGGCGGTGACGTTCTTCAGGGTCTCGGTGTATCTGCTGATTATCCACCTGTCGGAAACCCTGAGCTCGGGGCATTCCTTCGGGACATCGGAGAGGAATCTCCCGGCGAACTGGCCGAGGTTGAACACCTTGTTGCAGAGCTTCCTGCCGCGGATGACGTCCTTCTCCCTGAAGGCGTGGTCTATTCCGAGGGAGCAGGTCGCGGCGTAGTATCTGAGCGCGTCGGCCCCGTAATTCTTGAGGATAGGTATGGGATCGATCACATTCCCGATAGACGAATGCATCGGGGTGCCGTCCGGGGCCATGATGAACCCGTGGATCATTATGTCCTCCCAGGGGATGCTCTCCTCGATCTGCTCCGCCCTGAGTATGGAATAGAACGCCCAGGTCCTGATGATGTCGTGGGACTGGGGTCTGAGGCTCATGGGGAACAGCTTCTTGTGGAGCTCCTCGTCCCTGCCCCAGAAAGTATTGTACAGCGAGGACCCGGAGGAATCCATCCACGTGTCGAACACGTCCGGGCATCCGACGAGCTTGCCGCCGCATTTCGGGCATTTCTCCACGGGCGGAGCGTCGAAAACGGGGTCGACATAGCACTGCTCCTCGGTGGCGCAGACCGCGTGCCCGCAGGATTCGCATTCCCAGATGGGGATGGGGGTGGCAAAGACCCTCTGCCTGCTGAGGACCCAGTCCCACTCCAGGGAGTTGGTCCAGTCGCGGAGCCTGGTCTTCATGAATTCCGGATGCCATTTTATCTCGTCCGCTCTCTTGAGGATCGTGTCCTTGAAGGATGTGGTCTTGAGGAACCACTGGGGAACCTGGAGGAACTCGATGGGCGTGTGGCATCTCCAGCAGATGGAGACCTGCTGGGGGTTGTCCTCCTGCTTCACCAGAAGGCCGGCGGCGCGGAGATCCTCGATCGCGGCTTCCCTGGCCTCGAGGACGGGCATGCCCGCGTATTTCCCGGAGAGCTCGGTCATCTTCCCGCTCTCGTCGATTCCCTTCTCCATCGGGAGATGGTATTTCATGACCCACATGAGGTCGTCCTTGTCCCCGATGGTGCATATCATGACGTTCCCGGTCCCGTAGTCGAGCTTGACCGCAGGATCGGATATGACTTTCACCCTCCTGCCGTACAGCGGGGTGATGAGCTCCTTGCCTATGAGATGGGCCTTCTCCTTGTCGTCCGGATGGACGGCTACGACCTTGCATGTGCAGAGCAGCTCGGGCCTGGTGGTCGCAACCAGGACGTAATCGTCCTCTTTGTCGGAATCGGCGACCATGAACTTGATGTAATTGAGCTTGTTGACGTTGTCCCTGTACTCGACTTCTGCGTCGGCAAGAGCGGTCATGCACCCGGGGCACCAGTTCACGGGGAAGTTCGCCTTGTACACGAGGCCCCTTCTGAACAGATTGACGAAGGAGAGCTGGGTGATCTTCCTGTAGTAGGGGGCGTCCGTCTGGTAATAGATGCTGGGGTCCATGGACTCCCCGAGCATCTTGAAATCCTCGGTCATCTGGGCGATGAAGCCGTTGGCGTACTCCTCGCACAGCCTCCTGTATTCCTGTCTGGGGGTGTCGAGCTTCGTGATGTGGTGCTTCTTCTCGACTTTGACTTCGATAGGCGTGCCGTTGACGTCGAAGCACAGGGGGAAGAACACGTTGTAGCCTCTCATCCTCCTGAAACGGGCGGCGAAATCGATCAGGGAATACCCGGTGGCGTGCCCGAGATGAAGCGGACCCGAAGTATACCTGGGGGGATTGTCGATGCTGAATACCGGCTTTTCGGATTTGGGGTCGAAGCGGTAGACGGCCTCGGAATCCCACATGTCCTGCCAGCGTTTCTCTATGGAAGCTGAGTCGTACTGTGCCATGGCTAACGGCCATGCATTATTGAAAACCTATATAAGGGGTGTCAAAAAGAGCGGATGGCTGCGCCAGAGCCCGGATTCAGCTGTCCGGGCCTGCCAGCCATTCCACCGCATTCCTATGTATCAGCCCGTCCGGAACATCCCTGACTATCGGGTCCAATGAAAGCACGGTTTTGGGATAATTGTCGCCTATAGCCTTGAACGAGCGGACTTCCCTGTCGAAAGTAGCGTCATCCAGCATCGTCAGGCAGACCTGATAGTATTCGATCCTGCCGTTCTTCTCCGCAGTGAAATCGACCTCTCTGTCGCGGAAGGAACCGACCCTGACCCTGTATCCCCTCCTCTTCAGCTCCATGAACACGATGCTCTCCAACGGCCTCGAAGTGCCGGCGATGCCCCTGTCCAGGACGGCTCTTGCCAGGCCGGTATCCACCGGATAGTACTTCTCATGGGAGCCCATAAGTTTCTTCCCCACCACATCGTAACGGTCCGCCTTGTAGAACAGGAACGCCTCGGTC
Source organism: Methanomassiliicoccaceae archaeon (assembly GCA_016281925.1). Classification (GTDB taxonomy): domain Archaea; phylum Thermoplasmatota; class Thermoplasmata; order Methanomassiliicoccales; family Methanomethylophilaceae; genus Methanoprimaticola. The sequence goes on along the minus strand of JAEEJP010000038.1, from coordinate 21,228 downwards.
AAGGCGCGTATATATTTCGCCACTGTCTTCTTCGCCAGTCCCGTCGCCCTAGCTATATTGTCGATATTGGTGACATTGCCCAAGTTATCAAAGAGAAACCTTGCTATGGAATCCAGCCCGGAAAGGTCCCTGATTCCCATTCTGGCCGCGACATCCTTCACCAGAACGGTGTTGTAAATGCCTTCAAGGATCATCGAATTGTATCTGTCCCCTCTGTCAGGATCCGTGAGCGGCATGCCGCCGGTGCGGAGATACTGCTGAAACCTCGCGTTCCTATCTATGTCCGGAGTCGCCGGATGCCCGATGAGAAATTCTTTGAAAGACAGGGGATAGACCTCTATCTCGACGTACCTCCCAGATATATATGTGGAAAGCTCCGATGAGAGGAGATATGCGTTCGAACCCGTGACGTAGACGTCTGCATCGTAGTCAGCCATAAGGGAGTTGATAGTGCGCTCCCAGCCTTCCACTCTCTGGACCTCGTCGAGGAAAACATAGGCTCTCCTGTCGCGGGGGATCCTTTCAGCGATCCATGCATTCAGATCCCTGTAGCCGGCGATGGAATCGAAATCGGAGGACTCGAAATTCATGAGCAGAATTGAATTCCGATCTATGCCGCTCCCTATCAGCCTCCTGATGAACTGCTGCATAACCACGGATTTTCCGGCGCGTCTGACGCCGATTATGACCTTCACGATGTCCGGGCTGTCCTTCCACTCGTCAAGCTCATAAAGATACTGCGTCCTCGGTATCTCATCCATAATCGGATACCTATAACTTCGTATAAAGGAGTATCGTAATACTCTTTTTCATATGAAGATGTCAATAAAGAGCATTATAATATTCTCTTTTGAAAAAACTGTGTATGGCGAGCAAAAGGTTTGGGGCATTTCTGCCCCTTTTATTCAGGATACGAGATAAAGCTTCGGAGCGGCTCCCGAGAACGCATGGCCTTTCAGCATCTCCGGGGATGCCGTAAGCTTCGACTTCCCTTCGTAGAATGACAGCCCGTAGAACGCATAAGAGCCGATGCTATCCAGATCCCCGCCGAATTCTATGCTTTGGATCGAGGGGCAATTGGCGAAAGCTTTCATGCCTATGGATTCCGCGCTCTTCAGATCGGCCGAGACCAGAGTATCGCATCCGTAGAATGCTTTGTCCGCGATGGATGCCACCGAAATCTCCCATCCCTTGTATGTCACTGAGGGGGGGATGGCAGAGACCGCACCCGAATATCCGGTGATGGATGCCTTGCGGGAATCGGCGGAGATTATTATATAGTCCAGCCCGTCGGCCGAGAACTGCTCGCCGTCGATGAGATCCTCCAGCATGCAGAGGACCCTGCCGGATCCGACATACGTGTGCCCGCGGAGCTTCAGGGTATAGTCCATCGCATTCCCGTCGGGATCTTCGAAAACGATCCCGTAGAAAGCATTGGGCCCCAGATATATCAGAGACTTGGGCAGAGATACGTTCTCCAAGGATCTGCATCCGCTGAAAGCGCTCTTCCCTATCTTCCTGACCCCGTCCTCCACCGTGAGATCCTTGAGATTGATGCAGTTGAAGAATGCATACTCGCTTACCACTGAGATGTTGCTTGGAATCGTCAGAGAGGTCAGCCCATTGCAGTACGGGAAAGCCTTGAACCCCACGGAAGCCACGGTGGAAAGGTCCACGCTGGACACCCCATTGTTCTTGTAGAAGGCGTTGGTCCCTATGACCGCTCCATGTCCGGTGAAATGTATGTCCTTCATGTTCTTGCATGCGCTGAACGCGCTGGCTTCCAGGACGACGTCGTCACCGGGTATGGTGAGAGAGGTCAGGCCGCAGCTGTAGAACGCATAGCTTCCGATTCTCTTGAGGGTGCTGGGTATGGATATATCGGCAAGGGACTGGCAGTAGGAGAATGATTTCAGCCCGACGGATTCCACCAACCCTAGGCTCACGGATTCCAGGGATGCGCACCTGTAGAACGCATAGCTTCCTATAGTCTTCACCGAAGCCGGTATGGTCACATGCTTCAGATCTGCGCAGCCGTAGAATGCCTTGCTCGCGATGGACGTCACGGGACACCCATTGTATTCCGACGGGATCGCGATGATATCCCTGGCTCCGGCATATCCTGCTCCGAATCCGTTCAGGATGGCCTCGCCATCCCTCACGGAATAGGAAAGCTCCGAATCGCTGGAGTACAGCTTGCCGTCCCCGGAGCCCGCAAATGTATGGCCCGGGAGGGAACCATAATCGAGCAGAGACGTTCCCGCATAGAATTCCAGTCCGTAGAACGCATATGCCCCTATCGGCCCCACGGAATCCCCGATCGCAACATAAGACAGAGAAACACAGTTGTCGAAAGCGCCGATCCCTATGGGTCCCGCGGAGTCCCCGATCGTCAGGGAAGCCAGAGAACCGCATTCGGAAAATGCCCAGTCGCCAATCGATGCGACGGATGAGGGGATAGCGGCGGATACCAGAGAACCGCATCCGAAGAACGCATAGCTCCCGATGGACGCTACGGAATCGGGGATGCCCACAGATGCCAGATGATTGCAGCGGAAGAACGCGCGGATGCCGATCGATCCGACGGATGAGGGGATTTCGTACACATAATCCTGCTTTCCGGCCGGATAGGCTATCAGCAGAGTCTTGTCTTTGTCGAAAAGGACGCCGTCGGACGAGCTGTACTTCGCGTTCTCCTGATCCACCGCTATCGATTCCAGAGAAAAGCAGCCGCAGAATGCGCCGTCTCCGATGGACTCCGCGGAACAGGGTATGTCGACGGACGCCAAAGAGACGCAATCGGAAAATGCCCATGCCCCAATGCGTGCCACCGAACTCCCGAAGGACACGGACTCCAGCGAATCGCATCCGTAGAACGCATAATCGCCTATGCGCCCGACGGAATTTCCGATTGACACGGATTCCAAAGAATCGCAGCCGGAGAACGCATAATCGCCTATGGAATCCGCGGAATCCGGTATGGCCAGGGATTTTATGGGGGTACCTACGAACGACTGTTCGCCGATGGATACGACATGCCCAGGAATCGAAATCGATCCCAGGTTTGAGCAACCGAAGAACGCATAGCTCCCTATAGATACTATGGAATCTGGCATCGAAATCGTTCTGAGATATGAACATCCGAAGAACGCATAGCTCCCTATGGAAGTCACCTGATCTTCTATGGTCACAGATTTGATGCGATTGTCCGCCCAGGGGGAATTGATCGAGTAATCGTCCATCGGCCCTGAGCCCGATATGACCAGATTTCCGCTTCTATCAAGATTCCAAGACAGGTTTTCTCCGCAGGTTCCTGACGACGAAGCATCATACTCATCGGACATAGGGGACATCGGTATCATGGCGGCGGCCGCGATCAGCATCAGCGCCAAGACCGCCAGCATCCCGGGGCCGTTGCGTCTCGAGGCATGGCCGCCGCTGGAGGATGGAATGCGAGTTCCTCCCTCCTCCAGACCTCCGGAATGATCGGGAAAGGGAGCGATCGATTTGATTGCCATATGCAAACCTCATATAACATGCGCTAGAACCGCATATAACATGCATATAGGATCAGGAAATAAAAAATGCTCCTGGACTCTGTGCGGAACAGATTGGAATCATACCTCGGACAATTCAAAAACATAGTGGTGGCGGGAACTAAGAAATGGCTTGAGGCTGAAAAGCTTCCACCATTCTGACGGTTCGCAGCACCCGATCATCTCCTTATTTACCGCAGCAAGAACCCGCCCCATCCTCACTGATAAATATGGAACGCGACGTTTCTTAGCACGCACTCCGGGGGTGTGGGACAATCGCATCGGAAGGAAAGATAAAAGTGGAGGTTTGGCGCCCCGCGAATTACATCATATTCGTCAGGGTCAACCCCAAAGTGATCGTCGACGGCGCAGAAGTGGGCAAAATCAAGAACGGAGAGAGCATATTCTTCGAGACGACCCCTGGGGAGCATGAGATCCAGGTCAAGGCGCTCACCACGGCCAACTACAAAGCCAAACTCGACCTTCATGAAGGAAGCATCATTAAGGTCGGAACTGACGTCGTGGGCTGGCTCCTGGAGGCCGTGGAATCCAAATCCTGATCCGGCGGGACGCCGTCGCGGCAGAGCATTCTCAAGAAAAATCAAGGCCGAAAACCGGTCCGCAAAATGGTTTCGGGGGATTTCTCCCCCGGGATCTCACTTCTTCCTCCTGCGGAAGGTAACCTTGGAATCCTTCATGTTGATGACGGAATCCTCGAGCTTCTTGATCAGGCTGGAGCAGGTCTGCACCAGATCCCATCCGACCTCCTTGGAGAGGACGGCGGTCCCGTTGATGAACAGCCTCGCGCTGACGCTGTACTTGCAGGCGCCTCCGACGTCGTTGTATCTGGAGACGTGCATCGTAAGGGATTCCGGCTTGTATATCTTGGAGATCTTCGAGACCATCGCCTCTATGTCGGCGTATATGGGCTCCACCATAGGCTTCTCGTTGTCCTCCAGACCGCTGATCTGGACGAAGAGCATGTCCCTCTCCCTGCACGCGGAGATGAGCTCCAGGATGTCGAATTCGGTTATTATTCCGACCAGGTTCCTGCCTTCCACCACCGGCAGCGAGGAGAACTTGTTCTCGACCATCAGGTCCACGGCCTCGGAGATGTCGCAGTCCCATTCGATGACGGTCGCCGAAGTGGTCGCGATGGATTCCACCGTGATCTGGGAGCGGGAGCTCTTCTCCAGGTCCGCGATGGACTTGTTCTCCTTCTTCCAGTTGTTGTCGATGATCTCCCTCATGCCGACTATTCCGGTTACGTGGTTCTGCTCGTTCACTACCGGGACCGATCTGTAATCCTCGCGGATCATAAGGTCCAGCGCGTCGTCCATGAGGTCGTTGACCTTGACGGACTGCACCGGGTTGCTCATGATCTCCCAGACCTTGATCTCCTTCAGGGCGCGTATGTCCCTCACGATCTCTATCAACCTGTTCCTCTCGATTATTCCCACGATCTTCTTCCCGCTGAGGATGGGGAGCTGCCTGCAGTTGTTGGTGACTATCAGCTCGGCGATCCTGGTGATCTCCATGTCGGCGGTGACCGCAGGGAAATTCCGTATCAGGCCCTTGACCTTCGCATCCAAAGATAGGCTCTTCTTTCTGAGTATCGATGAATAGCTCACCATACCCAATAATTCGCCCTGGTCCACCACGGGGACGTCCTGGTATCTGGTCTTCTTCATTACCGAAAGCACATCTGCGATGCGGTCTTCAGGCGATACCACTGGGAAGTCCTCGGACATGATCCTCTCGACGGAAATCCCGTCGATCTGCGACCTGAGCATAGAAAGCTTCTTGAGATCTTCTAGGTCCTTAACAGCCATGTCTTGCACCTCTGGATAAGAAATCGGCTGGATGGGCATTTAATACTTGTCGGCGGAATCGCACCGGAAAACGGCGGGAGGGAAGGTCCAGACGTTCCTTCCCATAAAAATGATTGTTTGGGGGAGTCGGACTCTGCGTCCAACATCCGCCCATCAAAAGAGATTATATAGTCAGAGTTCGGCGAAAGGCCTGCCTGCCAGGAGCGAATCGACGACGGCGGCCGCATCCTGCGCTCTGATGCGCTTCTGCTCGGTGGAATCCCTGTCCCTTATGGTGACAGTCCCGTCCCTGAGGGAATCATAATCCACGGTTATGCACCAGGGGGTGCCGACCTCGTCCATGCGGGCGTATCTCTTGCCGATGGTGCCGGAGCCGTCGTAATAGGCCTCGACCCTGTGGGTGTGGACCTTCTCGTAGATTTCCTTGGCCATGACGTCGAGGCCGTCCTTCTCCATCAGAGGGAACACTCCGACCTTTATCGGGGCGACGGCAGGGACCAGCTTCAGGACGGTGTATCCGTCTTCGTTCTGGCAGAAAGCGTGCTCGAGTATGGAATAGAATATCCTGTCCAGGCCGTGGGAAGGCTCTATGACATGGGGGATCACGCGTATCCCGGCGACCTTCTCGGTCCTTCTGACGATCTCGAAGTATTCCTCCCCGAGGACGATCTCCTCCCCGTCCACGCTGACCTTCAGCTTGCCGTCCTTCACGTCGGAAGGGCTCAGCTTCTCCATGGCGGCGACGATGTCTTTGGCCCTGCTTTTGAAGGCCGGTCCGAGGGCCTTGTGCTTGGCGGCCACCTTCTCGACCTCCATCTCCTTGGGCTCGTCGAACCTCTTCAGATGGGTGAGGTCCGCGCCGGAGAACTGGGCGTGCCTGGAAAGGTCCCAGGAGCCCCTGTCCGCGATGCCGACGATCTCCGTCCATCCGTATGAGAGAAGAGCCTCGGCATCCCAGCAGTCGGCGGCGTAATGGGCCATCTCGTCCTTCTCGTGCTCCCTGAATCTGAGCCTGGAGGGATCGATTCCGAGCCCCGTGAGGAGCTGCTTGGTGGTGTACACGAAATAAGCCAGCACGCGGTTGGCGATGACCCCCTTCTCGACGGCTTCCCTGACGGTCATGGTGACCGGCTGGAGGGTCGTGTTGGGGATCAGATCGAGGGTTCCATTCTCGATCTCGGAGAATCTCGCCCAGTCCTTGTCCTCGGGATCCACGAAAAGCTCGACCTCCATCTGGTTGAACTCCCTCATGCGGATCATGCCCTGGCGGGGCGCGATCTCGTTCCTGTAGCTCCTTCCGGTCTGGATGACCCCGAGCGGGAGCTTCTCCCTGTTGTATCTGTACAGGTTGGGATAGTTGACGAAAATCCCCTGGGCCGTCTCCGGCCTGAGGTACCCTATGCGGGCGGATCCGGGGCCGATGTTGGTCCTGAACATCAGGTTGAACTCGCCCACCGGTCCGAGGTCCCCTCCGCATGCCGGGCATTTGATCCCATGCTTGGCGAAGGCCTCCTCCAGCTGCTTGGGGGTGAGCACATCGGGGTTGTCGTAGAACCCTTTGACCATGTGGTCGGCCCTGTACGGGGCGTTGCAGCTCTGGCAGTAGGTGATGAGGTCGGCGAAATTCTCCACGTGGCCGGAGGCCGCGAGAACCTCGCGCGGATTGACGGTCTCGGAATCGATCTCGACGAAACCCTCCCTTCCTTTGTAAATGGCCCTCCACATCTCGACTATGTTGTTCCTGAGGGCGCATCCGAGGGGCCCGTAGTCATACATGCCGGCCACCCCGCCGTAAAGCTCGAAGGAAGGCCAGATGAATCCCCTGCGCTTGCACAGGGACATGAGATCGTTGCTGTTCGCGTCAGTCATTGATATTACCTGTGATCACGCGCAGAACGTCGACGTCATATATCATTCCGACGAGCTCGTCCTTGTTCCCGCGCACCGGTATCTGCCCGAAATCGTAGTCGAGCATCATCTTGGCGATGTCCGCCCCGTTGGTCTTCTTGTAGACCGTGATGGGGTCCCTGACCATGTAATCGCTGACCTTCCTGTCGTCGAAATACTTCTCGTCGACCGAATAGAAAAGCGGCAGGACGTTCCTGTATCCCGCATAGTCGGCGGCGCCGGATATCCCCATGGACTTGAGGGTCTCGGGCTCTTTCATCTGGTCCGTGAACAGGTCGCGGTCGGTGAATATGCCCACCAGCTTGCCGTGGGCGTCCAGGACGGGGACCGCGGTGACGTCGCTGATCCTCATCGCTGCGATGGTATAGGCGAGAGGGTTCTCCTCGTAGGCCGTGACGCAGGTGGTCTTGATGAGCTTCTCGGCGACGATGTCTGTCTTGATGTTCTTCGCCTGGCGGAGAAGATCAGTGGGCGTGATGATCCCGACCAGCTTGGAGTCCATGATGACAGGGAGCCTGTGGAACCTGTTCTTGGCCAGGATCTCGGCGGCCTCCTCGACGGGGCGGTCATAGGAGATCGAAGTGATGTTGGTCTTCATTATGAGGGACAGCTGGTCCTCTTTGGTGTCGCGGAAAACGTCTTTCCTGGATACTATCCCCACGAGCTTCCCGTCGTCGGAGCGTATCACCGGAAGGCCGGTGAGGTTGTGCCTGACCATGAGGTTGATGGCGTCGTTGCGGGTCCCGGGAACTTCTGCCACGATGGGCGCCGGCGTCATCACGTCGGCAACGGTCTTTCCGAGCAATTCAATTCCCCGCTTCAGAAGCCCTGACCACTAGGACGGGGCATGAGGAGGCCCTTACTACCCTTTCCGCCACGCTTCCCATGAGGAGCTTGGACATCCCTGTCCTTCCCAGGGTTCCCATGATTATTATGTCATACTTGGACGACTCATCCAGAATCACTTTCACCGGCGAGCCTTCCTTCACGGAGACCTCCACCGGGATCCCGGCTTCGGAAGCCAGGTTCTTGACCACGTCGACGGCTTCTTTGCCTTCCGAGGCCAGGGCATCGTATACGTTCCTGACGGCCGCGTCCATGGGCATGTTGGAGATCATCGTCTGATCGAGCACATAAAGCGCGGTGATCCTGCCGCCAACCTGCCTGGCGAAATCTACGGCGGCTCTGACGGCGGATTTGGTGTATTCGCTTCCGTCAGTGGGCACGAGTATATTCTTGAACTCCATATAATCCACTTCTTTTTCTTGTCAAGGGAAAGCCTGGGGCACCCGCGCGGAATATGTTCTCCGCGGAAGGCTCGCCTTCGAACGGGACTGCCAAGCACTGGCCTTGGATTGCTTCGCTTATCCTAATATTCTGATTTAATAACTTGCTATTTAGGGCAGAAAAAGTGCCGAAAACCGATGAGGGGTCTCCGCCCTGCTTCCTGATCGTCCTGACGAAAAGGCCGGCTTCGGCCGCAAGATCCGGGATCCTCAGCATGCCGTTGTCCGTCCCCAAAGCCATGGATACGCCGCAGGATTCCATGCGGGCCAGGGGAGGGGCCTTCCCGAAATAAGCGTTGGACCCCGGGCAGACGACTATGGGGACCTCCGCTTCGGCGCATTTGAGGAAATCGGAGCCGCCGGCCTCGCACATGTGGACGACGAACGCGGGATCCAGGGACAGTATGAGGTCTATGTCCTCGCGGACCCTCTCGCTGGCATGTATAGCCAATGGGATTCCCCTTTCCCTGGCGAAATCCGCTATGTCCTCGATATATCCCGGAGGCATGTCGGAGATGCTCGGAAGGCCTATCCCGTCCGCCCAGAGCATCAGCGCCTCCATCTCCTCCGGATCGAATGCGTCCGAAACGGGGCGGCCGAATATCGCCGCGCCCGGGACGGATTCCCTGAGAAGCCTGCATCCTTCCGCTCCGCCCTCCCTGAAATCGATGAAAGTGGCCGCCCCGTAGGCGGAAGAATCGGCCGCGAACCTCTGCATATGGTCGGAGAGAAGCTCCGGCGGCGCCGAAGAAAGATATCTGTGCTTCAGGCCGTCGGGAGGGGCGACCAGCTCTTCGATGGAGAGCCCGTCCGGCACCTCGAGCCCGTAGTCGGCGCAGTGGGTATGGGCATTGACGGCGCCGGGGAATAGCGCTATCCTGGCGTCCGCAGGTTCGGGGCATGGGCCTTCCCCTTCCTCCGAGATGATCCCGTTCTCGGCTATAAGATAGCCCCTGCGGAATGATCCGCGGGAAAACACGAATGAATCGGCGGCCAGATGGCCCTCTCCCGGCGTGAAAGGCATGGCCGCGGAATCGGGATGCGGATATAACTGGATAACGGAAGGGAAAAAACCGGAGGGGATCCCCCGGCATCAGGCCCAGTAGGGCTTCTTGACGAATTTATATGCCATGAGGATGGCCGTGGTGGCTTCCCCGCACGCAGTCGTGATCTGCTTGAATTTGCCGGGATACGATACCGCATCCCCGCATGCGAATATCCCCGGGCGGTTCGTGGACATATCCGGACCGACCTTCACCAGCCCGTCCTCTGTGAGCTCGAGGTTCCAGCGCTTGAGGTCCTCCAGATCCGCGGAGATTCCGATGTTGATGACCGCCAGGTCCGTAGGTATGACCATCTCTTTTCCGTCCTGGGAGACCGTGACGGATTCGACCTTGTCGGCCCCGTTTATGGACAGAAGGCTGGCGGACATGATCTTCTTCACCCCGCTCCTCTCGAGCTGCTTGACGGTGCCTTCGTCTGCCCTGAAATCCGGCCTGCGGTGGACGATCGTGGTGTCTGTGACGGAATCGGCGACGAGTGCCATATCGATGGCGCTGTTCCCTCCGCCGAACATCGTGACTTTCTTGCCTACGAGCTCCTCTTTCGCCGGGAGAAGATACGTGACCCCCTTTCCGAAGAGCTCGTCCTCGCCAGGGCATCCCATCTTCTTGGGTTTGAAGCTGCCCATCCCGATGGCGACTACGACCGATTTGGCGTGATAGGTTTCCTTGGAGGTCATTACGAGAAGCTCCTGGTCGCCGTTCTCGATCTCGTTTACCTTTTCGTTCTCTTTGATATCGCATCCGACCGTCTCGGCCTGGGCGTATAGCTTGTCAGAAAGCTTCCTGGCCTGCACGGTCTCGAACCCGGGATAATTGTGGATACCTTTTTCGGGGTACAGGCTGACCAACTGCCCTCCGACGCGTCCCGAATCGAGGATGAGAGTCTTCATCATCTTCGATCTGGCGTAGATCCCCGCGGTAAGACCTGCGGGACCTGCCCCTATTATGACGACATCGTAGCACATCGCCGTCCCAATCGTGACTCTGATATAAAAATATCTATCAGAGCCAGCGAAAAATGCCCGGAAACCGGCGCATATGCCTCCGGCGATGTCTGCGGATAAATCATCCTTATAAGCGATGGGGACATGGCCGACCGATGTGCGAATCGAAACCGAGGATCGCGGCGGCTCTCATGGCCGCAATCATGCTGCTCTCTCCCGTTCCGATCCTGTCCGGATGTTCGGATGCGGAAAGCCCCGCGGAAGAATACGGGGCAGAATTCGGGATCGACTACGGTTCCGTCGACGGATTCGTCAGGACTGTCACCGGGGCCCTCATGGGGAAGGAGATAGGCATAGACGGGCTGATCGAATCGTTTCTGAGCAGGTATCCGGGCTACGAATTGTCGCTGATCCCCGGCATGGACTCCGATTTCGCCATCAAAAGGACCATCGGCGAGTCCGGTTCGGAGCGCAGGATCGCGGATCGGATCGCCGGATACGTCGAGCTTTCCGCCGATTTCGCCGGCCGCGGGAATTTCCCGGGCGAAGGCACATACCTGCCTGCCGAGGGCGAGACCGTCTCCGATCTCGTGGAAAGGGCCATGCTCTCCGGAGACGGCACGGAGCGCGACCTGAGACTCGGCATTTCGTTCAGGCTGTATTTCGACGCGGACATCCTGACGCTCATAGATCTCGGTTCCGGGGAGATCTCCGGGGCTTCGGTAAAACTCAGAATGATGTCCGTGGAGAAGGACAGGAGCAACTTCGGGCTGGACATCGTCCAGAAAGAGGACGGATCGCCCGAAAGCCTGTCGGTCCGGTACGGCACCGCCGCTTATACCAGCAACATGTTCGTATCCCTCGGCGCGGATCTGAGCTTCACCGGCCTCAGAATCCTGGGCGGATCGGGATCCTGGGACCTCCAGGCCGGCATGACGGCGCATGTGGACGAATTCCTCGTCTCCTCGGACTTCGCAGACAGCGCTCTGAGCAAGGCGCTGGACATGGCGGGATTCGATCTCGGCGGCAAGCTCCCCAGGCTGATAATGAACATCATAACGTCGAGCGACAGGATGCTCGACCTCTTCGATACGATCGATTCCCTGACCGGGACCGAAATCCCGGACGTGCATCTCAGAGCGGATCTGACCGCGTCCGACGCCGCCGACGACAGCGGCCGCAGATACACATCCCTCAGGAAGACTGGAGATGAGAGCGGCATGGAAATCCGCATACCTCATTCCTCCTATGCCGTTGATTTCGACCGTCTGCTCCGTCTCGTTCCTAATTACATACTCCCCGAAGAGAAGGCCGACAAGATCCTGCTGGTACTGGCCATATTGGGATGGGACACCCGCGAGATTCTGGACCTCAGGGATGACCCGGAAACATCCGAAAGCATCGGGAATGTGTTCGACAAGGTGGACAGGGAGATAGAAGACGACAAAAAATACGAATTATCCATACCGGCGGAATACATCTGCATCGCCGCGGCGGGCCTGGCCGCCCTCCTCGCCGGCGCGGCATTCATCTGGAGGCGCGGAATATGAATGCGGAGGAGAAGAAACGCGCGGTCGCCATGTGGGGGCTGGCGCTCTGCCTGCTTTCCGCGGCGGCCGGATGGATGTTCATGAGATTCGGCCAGGCATGGTCGATAGCCGACCTTCCGCAGTCGGACAGCGTCGGATGGATAGTCTCCGCATACATCATCGCCGAAGTCATGATGATCCCCGTAGCCGGGAAGGCCGCGGATCGCTTCGGATGCAGGCCTGTGCTTGCCCTCGGATCCTTCGTTTTCATACTGAGCTCCCTGCTTTGCACGGTGTCGCTCACGGTCGGGATGCTCGCGACCTTGAGGCTGGCGCAGGGGGCGGGAGCCGGGATCATGCTGGCCATCGCTTTCACGGCGGTAGGGAAGCTGTACGAACCCAGCAAGAGAGGGAAATGCCATGAGCTGATGACCGCGGCCTTCGCCATCGGATCCCTGTTCGCCTCCGCCGCCGGATACTATCTCACAGACACGTTCAACTGGAGGGCGGGATTCGTCGTCCTCTCCGCCATGGCGGGAGCCGGATTCGCCGTCGCCTGGAAATTCCTTCCCCCGACCTCCGGATCGGAAGAGAAGACGGACATCGCGGACACTGCCGCCGTCGCCCTTCTGTTCGGGACCGCGGCCCTGTATACCCAGACGGTGAACGATAAATTCGATCTTCTGAGCGTCCCTTCCGCAGTTTTCGCGGCCGCGATAATCGCATTGGCCGCTCTGGCTCTGGCTCTCGGAAAGAGGTCCGGCAATCCGGCGCTTCCCGTGAGGATGGGCGGATTCGAGAAGAAGCTGATGTTCCTGATGTTCATGTTCAGCATGTGCGGGCTGGGGCTGATACAATACTTCTTCAAGCTTTACCTGGCGTACTACGAGTTCGACATCTACGCCGCAAGCTCGTACTTCCTGCTCCTTATATTGGGAGCCGCCGGACCTTCGATGCTGGGATGCCGCAAAGTCTTCGCCACCGGCGTCAGGCCTTGGGTGCTGACCGGCTCGGCCATCGTTGCCGCATCCCTGATAATCACGCATTTCATCGCGGACAAAGGCACGCTCCAGTTCGGGATCTCCCTGTTCCTGTTCGGATTGGGATTGGGATTCATCGTGACAGAAGTCCTCTGCTCCCTGCAGACGGTGGTCGAAAAGAAGGACATGGGCCAGCATACAGGCTGCCTCATGGCCATCCGCATGATAGGGATACTCGTCGGGAACGCGGTCGTAGGGTCATATATCAGCGAGGTCCTGCACGGGAGCCGCGTCACCAGAGTGATAGACCTCAACGCGACGGGGAACGCTCTGGAAGAGATGGCGTCCAACTTCTTCTCCGACATCCGGCAGGCATCGGCCTCTTTGGATGAGGGGCTGATGGCTTCCGTCCTGATCATGGCGGCCGTCGCCGCTGCGCTTGCGGCAGTCGCTTATGCCTTGGAAAAGGACGACGTATCGGCTCTCAGGCGCGACGGGGAATCGCCCGGAGAAAGATGAGGCGGCCCAGGGGACGGCCCTCCATCTTTTCCCCGAGCCGCTTTTCTGCGGGCACCGATCGCATGCCGGGATCGCCTGCGCCCGGATCCCGCCCTCGTGGAGACGGCGGCCAACAGGAAAAATACCAAAGATACGGCGAAAACGTATGCCAAAGACGATATAGCATCGAATTCGAAGCCTCCCAGGCTGAGATCGAACCCCATATCGGAGCGGAAATCGGCGATGATTCCTGCGGGAGCCCCGGCGAAATGCTCCTCCAGAGCGTCCCCGGCCAGGCTGCCGCGGAACAGGGAGGCCATATGCGTCGCGGGCATAAGAGTGCCGATTATGCGCATCGCCTCCGGCATCGTCCCCATGGGCATGTAGATCCCGGCCAGGAACCCTATGAGCACGCTTATGGAAACGAAGAAACCCGAGAAAGCGCCGGGGCTTCTTATGAAGGAAGTGAGCGCGTACACTATCACAGCGCCCGAAAGGGAGGAGGGGACCAGCAAAGCCGCCGACACCGCGGCGCCGGACGCCGAAAGAGGGCAGCCGGATGCCGCGAGGTATGCCATAGACACCGCCAGCGCGGCCGCGCTCATGATGAGGCAGACGGCGAAGGTGCTGATCATGTACCCGGCGGCGATCTCGCCCGGACGCATGGGCGTGACCGAGATGTCGCGTATCCTCCCGTCGGCTTTGTCCTGGACCATGGTCTGGAGGCATCCGGCCGAGGCCGTGACAGGAATTATGGCGGCGATGCCCGCCATCACCCACGCGTCGATGAGGCCGTCCATGCCTGGATTCGATTCCAGAAGGTTTCCCCGGAGGAACAGAAGGTAGAGCACGATCAGGATGATGACGGCCATAAGGGAGAACGCGACCGAAGATCTGTCGCGGAAGAAGCAGATGACATTCCTTTTTGCCAGAAATATCGTCCCGCTCATTCCCTTCCGCCTCCAGTTATCCTGAGGAAGGCGTCCTCCAGAGTCCCCATGCGGACCTCGAAAGCCGATATGCTGCCTTCCAGAGCCTCAAGGATGGGGATTGCGTCCAGCGTGCGGCTAAGGACCACTTCGAACGACGAATTGGCCTCGGAGAAATCTGAACCTATGGATTCCAGATAGGAACGGACCGCCGCCGGATCCGTCGGGACCGCTATCAGCCTGTCCCGGGAATATCTCTCCCTGATTTCCGGCGGGGTGCCGCGCGCGGCTATGCGTCCGCGGTCCATTATGACGACATCGTCCGCTCCCGCAGCCTCCTCGAGATAATGGGTCGTCAGGAGCACCGTGAGGCCCTCCTCCCTGTTGAGGCGCAGGACCGCGTCCCATATGCGCCTGCGGGAGCCCGGATCCAGTCCGGACGTGGGCTCGTCCAGAACCAGCAGGCGGGGCCCGTGGACCAGCGCCCTGGCGATGTCCGCCCTGCGCCTCTGGCCCCCCGAAAGGGTCCCGTATTTCCTGCCGGCCAGATCCTCGATCCCGACCGAGCGCATCGCCCTGTCTGCCGCCTCTTCTAGATCGTCCCCGGAGAGCCCGTACATCCCGCCGCGGAGAGAGATGTTCTCTTTTACTGTCAGCAGCCTGTCCATCATGGGGTCCTGGAATACCACGCCTATGTCGCGCCTGGCGGACGGATCGGCGGCATCTCTCCCGAATATCTCTGCGGACCCGGAATCGCACTTCAGAATCGAGCACAGAATGGAGATCGTCGTCGATTTTCCGGCTCCGTTGGGCCCCAGAAGAGCGAAGAAAGAGCCTTCCGGGACGGAGAACGATATCCCGTCGACGGCGGGACTCCCTCCATACGACTTCCTGAGATCCTTGACGGCGATGACGTCCATGGCGGACGGAATGGCAGTTGGATAGAAAACTTCTGCCTATCCCGCGGCTCAGAATAGATGGTTTATATCGTAGGATGGGGATTCATAATTATGGCCGTGGAAAGCGAGAAACAGGACATCTACACCGAGAAGCTCATGAACATGATTCTCGACCTCGTAGACGATATAATCATAATCCATGATTCCGAGCATACCATAGTATGGATGAACCGCGCGGCCGAGAAAGCCTTCGGATGCCCCATAGACAGCGTCATAGGCACGAAATGCCACAGCCTGTTCGGGAACTCGATGGCTTGCAGCGACTGCACCGTGAAGATCAACATGGGCGGCCCGACCAACGCCATCAGGCGCAGGATAATACCGAAGACCGGCGTCATGTGCGACTGCAGCGCCATCCCGTACTACGAAAGGGGGCAGCTGAAATTCGTCGTGCAGCACCTCGTCCCTGTGGCTGAGGAGAACAGCCCATCTAAGGATTAAATAAGACCAGAGCGTTAATCCGGCCATGGTATTCGAACTCAGCGACTACTTCTGCATCATAGCGGCGTCCGCGATCTACTTCGCCATACTCGGCATCCTCAACCACAAAAGGGCCGAGAACTGATCCTGCGGGGTGCTCACATGGCAGATATGCCCGAACCTGTGTTTAGGATGGTCGTCCACCCGGACACCAACAAAGTCCTGACCACGGTTTCCCCCGAAGGGGAGGCCCATTCCATCGTCTGCGGGAGCCTCACCGCCACCGCCAGCGACACCATCGCAGTGGCGGAAGTCTACATGTACCGCACCGCTGTGAACCTCGAGAACAATCCCAACGCAGAGATTCTCGTCTGGAAGGGCAGGGAAGCCTACTCCCTGAAGGTGGAGGCCATCGAACGCTTCGAAGAGGGGCCCGTAGTGGAGAAGATGGCCCGCGACCTGGAAAAGATGCACATGAAAGTCACCGCCGTCTGGCTGTTCAGGGTCATCGGCATCTGGGACGAAGGCATCGGCAACCTCACCGGATCGCAGGTAGTCCGATGGATTTGGCAGGCGGGGCCCGCCTATCCAAATATCTTGCGGCCGCCGGCGCCGCACTCTTTCTTATCGGCGCGGCTGTCGCCCTGCTCTGGTCCAAGCTCCCCGGGATCCTGATTCTGATAGTCGGCCTGGCGATGCTGATGATCTGCTTCTCTTTCCAGAAATTCTTCACTCTCTACGATATCCAAGCCGCCCTCATGCAAGGGAAAAAGAGAAGATGACCGGCCCGGGCCGGCCTGATGATGAAAATACGGCCTATAGCCGCTTCCGGATCAGAATCTGGATCTGTCCCTGCCGCCTCTGTCGTCGGGCTGATGCTTCCTGAAGCAGTCCCTGCAGTAGACGGGCCTTCCCTGGGTGGGTTTGAAGGGAACTTTGCATTCTTTCCCGCAGTCGGAGCAGACCGCATCGAAGAACTCTTTGGGCCTGTCCCTGTCGTTGTCTCTGTATCCGCCGTAAGCCATTTTTCTCAATCCTCGGTATCCTAATAAACTCCTTCACCCGAAGCGAGAGACGGAAGAGTACTGGAACGCCTTGCCTAAAATCGCTTTACTCGTATAAGTATTGAACTTTGCGACGGATGCGGGCTCGATCGTCTTTGAGCACGGTCTTCCCGGAAAGATCCTGGGAGGCCCATTCGGCGAGATCGGAGAGCTCTTCGAAGCGGTCGGACTTGTCGATGTCATAGTATCTGAGATTCTCTTCCTCGTTGTACAGACGTTTCCTGATCGTTATCAGGGCGTCGCGGACGTTGTTGTACGTGGAGACGCGGATGTTGCCGCGCGGGAACACGGACTTCCGGTATCTGACGTCGATGTATTCCTTTGATCTGGTCAGGAATCTGTCGAAAGACTTCTCGTCGGGAACCACCGGGACCGAAAGATACAGCCATCCGTCCTGCGACATGGAAGGATTGCGCCGGATTATGGCTTCGATGACCTCCTTCATGGCCAGGCGCATCCTGCCTTGGACCTGCCCGTAAGTGCGTCTGACGCGGGCCATATCCTCCGCGCGGGCGATTTTAGCCAGCTTCGAAGCGGAATTGAAGAAGACATGGCCGTCGCTGTGCTCTATGCCGTCGAAAAGCTTCGGTATGAGCTCGTCGTCGTCCTCCATCGTCTTGATGTAGGCGGCGCAGGCCATGCGGACGGAATCGCCGCCTCTCTTGGAGAGGTCCCGGATCTCCGGCATGACGGAGCGCTCCCTGACGGCGGCCAGGAGAAGTATGGTCTCGTAGGCCATGGATTCGTCCCGGACGCTGATGTACGGCCGGATGAGCGGGAGAAACTCCCCCGAATAATTGTCCGCCAGCCACCGGTCTTCGGAGACGGACCCGCGGCAGCCGGATTCGGCGGCATCCGCGGCATCGAAGAAACGCCCGAGGTATTCGGCGCCGGAAACTGCCACGATCATGCCGCCGGAAGGAATGGCAAGGTTTCTCAGAGGCCCCTGGATTCGAGGGCCTTCATCAGGACTCTGGCTTCTTCCTCGGTGAGAGTGACGCCTTTCCTCATCTTGCGGTCCGGGGACCAGTCCCTGATGTCGTATTTCGGATCTTTGTCGTTCCAGCTGATGAGATTCAGCTCTTTGGTCCAACCTTTGGAATTCTCGGATAGCACCGCAATCTGCTCGACTATCTCGTATTTTATTTCCGCGACCATTATCGCACCAGACCGTTAACAATCGCGCTTTAATTTTAAACTATTGGTCGCGCTCCCTCTTCCTGCGGTCCGGAAGGCGGAAAACCATGCAAAACCCTTATATCCGAACCATAACGTATTGAAGGTCTGGTTGGAATCGAATTGAATTGTTTCTACGTTCTGACGGGAAGCGTGCGCCCGTAAATGGACCTTACCCTCGTCTATGCCATCGCCATAGCTCTGCTGATCGTATGCTCGTCTTTCTTCTCGATGTCGGAGACGGCGTTCACCAGCGCCAACGTCATAAGACTCAAGAAGATGGAGAACGACGGCAACGCGAAAGCCGGGAAAGCCGTCGCGATCATAGAGGACTACGACAAATTCCTCACCACGATCCTCATCGGGAACAATCTCGTGAACATCGCCAGCACCTCGCTCGCGACGCTCGTGTTCTCCGTTCTGCTCGGGGCGGAGACCGGGGCCATGGCATCCACGGTATCGATGACCGTCCTGGTCCTGATCTTCGGGGAAATCGTCCCGAAATCCCTCGCCAAACAGTATCCGGAGAAGATCTGCTGCAAGATATGCGGAGTCATCCGCGCCCTCGAGATCATCCTGAGTCCGGTGTCCTGGCTGTTCAGGAAGCTCACCAGCGCCATTTCGAAGAAGGATTCTGGAGCCACCATGACCGAGGACGAACTCGAGGTCATGATAGACGAGATCGAGGACGAGGGAATCCTGGAGGAGAGCGAGAGCGAGCTCATAAAATCGGCGATCAGGTTCGATGACATCCAGGTGTCGGAAGTCTACATCCCCAGAATGGACGTCGCGGCCGTGGACATAGACATGCCTCCCGAAGAGATCGGAGAGGTCTTCGTGCGGACCGGGTACTCCAGGATCCCGGCGTACAGCAAGACCATCGACAACATCGTCGGCATCATATACGCCAAGGAATTCTATGCCAGAGCGTTCAAAGGCACCATGCCCAAGAACATCCGCGACATCGTCAGACCGATCAAATCGGTCCCGGAGACCGCCAGCATCGCCAGCCTTCTGGCCGACTTCCAGAAATCCAAGATACACATGGCCGTCGTCCTGGACTCTTACGGCGGGACTATGGGCGTGGTCACCATGGAGGACCTGCTGGAGGAGCTGGTCGGAGACATATGGGACGAAAGCGACGAGGTGCAGCACGACGTCGCCGCCGTCTCGGACGGGGTCTTCACCGTCAAAGGCACGGCCAACATCTACGACGCCATGGAGAAGATGGAGATACCATTCGATCCGGAGGATTACGAGGACTACTCCGTGAACGGATTCATCTGCTACAAGCTCGGCAGGGGGCCGGCCCGCGGGGACTGCGTCATAATCCCCGGGGTGGACATAACCGTAAAGAGCGTGAAAGGCCGCCGCGTTATCGAGGCGGAATTCAGGAAGGAAGCGCCCTCGGAGGGGGACGCCGGCGAGTGAGCCCACGAAGTCCGCCATGATCCCTTCGGCGACGTCCTTCCTGGCCGGATGGGACTGGATCTTCGCGGTGATCGCGATGACGTCGCCGTGATGCGCGACCTCGTAGATCCCCTGGACAGCCTTCTGCTTGTCGAGGCGCATATAGAAGATGCAGTCCTCGTCAATCCTGTTGGGCATATCCTCCCGGATCCACGCCTGTATATCCGGCCCCAGCTTCGAGAAGAGGGCGCGGTATTCCTTCTGCTTGGTGAGGCGGGCCTCAAGGATGAGCATGGTCTCTCCGTGCTCGCTTTCGGAGATATCCTCCGTGAAACCGTCGGACCCTACCAGTTCCGCCATGGTCTCCTCGAGAAGCTCCTGTCTCTCGGTCGCGTAGCAGAACGTCTGAACCCTCACCCAATGGAACGTCGCAGACAATCTCATCCCTCCTTATTGACGGGTATCAGAGCGAAAAGCTCGTCCATCCTTCCGGTGGAGACCACGACGACCTTCTTGCCCATGAGCTTGAGGGCCACGCCCGAATCGTCGCCTATGACTGAGAAGAACTTGTGCTTCACGCCTTTGATGTTCCAGGACCCGTAGTTCCTGATCTGGTTCGTGTCGCCGCATTTCTTGTCGATGATCTGGCCGAAAGGGATCTCCGTCTTCCTGAAGAAGTACGTTATCGAAACCCTGTCAGAGAAGCATTCCACCGTGAGTTTTGGCAGAGCGCACAGAAGCAATATGATTCCGAACAGAACTGCCGTGGCCGGAAGCGACCAATCGGGCATGTCCGTATTGAGAAGGAAGCGCATGACCGCCATGAACGCGACGGTAGCGGCCAATACGAGGGCGAGGATCATGAACAGATTCCTCGGAAGTATCGGGCGCGATTCCATGAACGAAGTCTCCATGGAACCGCCATCGTCTGACCTGTTTATAATCAAGATGCTGGACAGGATTTTTGTTGATAGGAATGATTATATAGAATAACTCTATGTGCTGTTTTACTGGTCCCATAGCTTAGCACGGTTTGAGCGTCCGGCTGATAACCGGAAGGTCATGAGTTCAAATCTCATTGGGACCACTACTCTTATTCTAGCGATAGCCAGCATCTTCATTTTTGACGTATCAGAGACTCCGTTTTTGGAGCTCTGAGAGCTCCGAATTTGGCTAAAAATGAAAACTGCGTTTTCTGCGTTATTCTCTGCGATTTTCGTAATCATGTCAATCGTCCTTATCCTCTCCGAAATCTAACATGTTCATGTGATCTGAATGGTCGGTCCTGTCCAGCCCCAGATATCTAAGTGTGGTCTTGACATCCTTGTGACCCAGGATCGCGGCGATGTCCTCCGTCTTGACTCCGCCTTCGTACAGGCCGCGCCCGAAGGTACGCCTGAGCGTATGGTTTGAAAAAGGTACTCCAGCGATGGCAGCCACTTCCTTCACGCGGTTGTCGATGGCCACCCCTCTCTCTGAAAAGGCGCCGAGCCGGCTCCCCTTCATGTAGATGAGGATTCTGTCGGGGACATCCGCGGAAGGGTTGCGCCCCCGGCATCCTCACGGTCACGGCGGCGTCGCTGGGCCCGCGGGGCGACCGATAACGGTTCCTGTGGAAATCAAGGTCATGTCCGCGGGCATAGGGCTCCCGGAGATAAGGATGTCCGTGCTGGGGCGCACATATGTGCGGATC
>JAEEJP010000037.1 GCA_016281925.1 Methanomassiliicoccaceae archaeon | reverse complement strand
GTTCCCGTTCCCGGTAAGATGGTCCCTAAGCCTCGATATCACGTTGACGGACTGTCCTATGTACCCCATGGAGAACCTGGAGAGGCCCCGGGGGACGCGCTTCCCGCCGTATACGAGAATGACGTAGCAGCCGGCGCCCTCTCTGGAGCCTATCCCGTTCCTGCATATCGCGAGGAAACGATCGGCAGGGACGAACTCCCCTCTCATCACCCATTCCCTGACATCCTCCGGCATCATGCATCCCATAAACCGCACTCCCGCAGTCGATAACCGGCTGCATCCCGCCAGGGCCAGAGAGTGGCGGTATTTAAAATCGGGAGGGAGGGTGGCCGAAAGTGTCGGCAGCCATGGCGAGGCAGCCCTTGAGCGCCTGCTCCCCGCCCAGGGACGAGGGAACGATGTAGGTGTCGAGGTCGGAGCTTTCCTGGAACACGTAGTGTCCCCCGAGCTGCTCCCGGACGCCTTTGCGGATCATCGGGAACAGCGACATCCTCTCCATGACGCCGCCGCCCATGACGACTACGTTCGGGGAGACTATCTGCATGCAGTTCCGCACCAGCTGCGCCAGGTAGAAGGCCTCGATCTCCCAGACCGGGTCGTCGTCGGGGATGCTCTCGCCCGACATGGAGCATCTCCTCCCGACGGCGGGGCCGCTCGCCATGCCCTCGGCGCAGTCCGGATGGAACCTGCAGACGCTGGCCATGCGGTCGTCAGGATGCCTCGTCACCCTGGTATGCCCGCCTTCCGGGTGCAGCAGCCCGTGCAGGGGCTTCCCGTCGATGACGATCCCTATCCCTATCCCGGTCCCGACGGTGATGTATAAGACGTTCTGCTTGCCTTTCCCGGCGCCGAAGCGTGCCTCTCCCATGCAAGCAACGTTGACGTCGCTGTCGATGACGGCGGGGACCCCGAGGGACTCTTCCAGGGTCTTGCCGAGAGGATATTGGGACCAGGCTTCGCGAGGGCAGGCCAGAATCGTCCCGTAGCTGGGACCGGGCCTCAGGTCGATAGGGCCGAACGAGCCGGCGCATAGAGAAGCTATGCCTCTTCCTTCGAAGAACTCCAGGATCTTCGGAACGGAATCGGCGGGAGGGAGGGTGGGGAACCGCACCTTCTCGAGGACGGTCCCGTCCTTCCTTCCCAGAGCGCAGATTATCTTGGTGCCGCCTATCTCGACGGCTCCGTAGATCTTTCCGTCATCCATGAATCTTGATACTGCCCGCGCTGGTATTCATTTCTTTGGCGGCGGGAGATCCGAAGACCTGGTCGCAGATTGCCCTGCCGAGGTAGACCTGCTTGCGCCTGTCCCAGCCGCTGTCGAACGACTCCCAGAGGGCGAGCTCGGACTCGGCCATGCACTCGCAGCATATCTCGACGAAGGACTTGCGGTCGACGAACCGGGTCCAGTCCATGTGGGTGCTGATCTCGTCGAAAGCGACGCGCTTGCCGGTCTGGATCTTGAGCATCATGCTGCACTCTTCGGAGCAGAACGAGGCGTACTCCATCGCTTTGCTGTATTTCACGGCGGAAGTATCGGACAGGTTGGACAGCACGTAGCAGAAGCGGTCCATCATGTTCCTGACCTTCACGATGTCCTTCACCTCCCCGTCAGTGAAGAGGTCCTTCCTGGACAGGAGATACATCACGTTCCCCATGGCGGCGGAAAGGTCAGGCACATGGTAGAGGAGCCTGTTGAAGAGCATGAGGAACATCTCCTCGTCCCTGCGGCTGTGCTTGTCGAGCATCTCCATGTATCTCTTGTAGAGGCTGGGATCGGTGGCCTCCAATCCGTCGGTGAGGGTCTCGATGTTGCTGGGAAGAGAGCTGAGGTCGCCGTCGGCAAGGTCGACCATCATCCTGCACCTGAAGATGTCCAGGGACAGCTGGTTCATAAGGGATCCCCTGAGCGATTCGGGAAGGTCCGCATCTGCGAATGTGGTGGTTTCTGTGGTCTTTCTCTCTATCGTCCTCTCGAGGAGCGCCTTGTCGTCTACACTGAATATCATATCTGTACCGCTCCTGCAGGAATCCTGTCGCAGAGGATGGAAAAGTGGTTGCAAGCCGGAAGAGTCGAAGGGTTCGAGAAAAAGAGCTCTGATGTGCATGCGATCTGATTCGTCCTCGCCTACTGGTACTCGGACCTGTAGCCGACAGAGTGGTGCTGCAGGCTCCTGCGAGTAGGGGAGAATCTCGTCGCCACGGCGGAAAACTTGTCGGCATAGCCTGCATATAGGGCCATCCCATCGTCGAACATTTCGGAAATTACGCTTTTGCTGATTTCTGTCATGTTTGCCATGGACGGACAGAGTATCCATAAGTAGCATATTTAAGTATCGGAACGTTGGAATGGTATAAAGGGATAAAAATATATTATAATAATCTATTATGGTATATACTGCCATTAAATCGGACCGTTGATCTGTCTGCCGGAATATCCGCTTCGGAGCGGATGATTCGATGATTGGAATCTTTTTAACGTCGGATTGTTTTACGAGCATCCATGAAAGCAATACTCGTCAACGGAAGCCCGCGCAAGAGCTGGAACACTGCCAAGGCCTTAGACAGTGCCGGGGAGGGGCTCAAGGAGAACGGGTTCGACGTGGAGAGGATAAACCTATATGACTATACATATAAGGGCTGCACCAGCTGCTTCGCCTGCAAGCTGAAGGACGCGAAGACGAACGGCGTCTGCGCCATGAAGGACGAGCTTCGCCCGGTTCTCGAGAAGCTCAGAGAGGCGGACGCGATAGTGCTCGGGTCCCCGGTCTACTTCAGCCAGCCGCTGGGCCAGGTCAGGTCATTCGTAGAGCGGTGGCTCTTCCCTATATATTCGTACCACTACGAGAATGGGAAGCCGCTACTGTGCAGGGACAAAGCCATACCATGCGGAATGATCTACACCATGAACCTCACAGAAGAGATGTACAAGGAATGGGGCTACGCAGAAGCGCTGAAGCAGACTCCGAAATCAATGGACGAGATCATGGGCTGCTGCGAGACTCTGAACATATTCAACACATACCAGTTCAAGGACTACTCGAGATACGACATCACCCTGTTCGACGAGGAGGAAAAGAGGGCGTATCGCGACAGGCGTTTCGAGTCCGATCTCAAGAACGCCTTCGAACTCGGATGCAGGATTGCGAAAAGAGCGAAGTCGCTGTGATCGCTGTCAGAAGGCACGCTCGTCAGAAATCCGTGTCTATTCATCGATTCAGAGGCCAGATATCGCGATCATTATCCGGATTCTTGCGCAGTACAGCGCAGGAGAAAAGATAATATTATATACTCGAAGGCAATGGGTATCTTTGCGACTGCCAAGCGCAGACGCGTGGTTCAAATCAGAATCAGACCGTGCACCCGGACAGAGGTCCTGTCCCGGGGAAGAGGCGTAGGGCCCCCGCATTGGAGGATGAGGGCGGGGCAAGCCCGATGATCGCCGGACATACGAAACCTGGACGTGTGCTAGAT
>JAEEJP010000036.1 GCA_016281925.1 Methanomassiliicoccaceae archaeon | reverse complement strand
CTCCAGGACCTCCGGGAACATCATCACTGGCCCTACGGTGAACAACCTCATTAATACCGCCTCCGCCAATGCCGTAGTCCATAAAAAGGGTTGTCAAGGCCCGGAGGAACGCATGAACGAGGTCCAGACGAGGCTCCTGAGGATGTACGAGGAGGTCAGGGAATCCCTAGACGGGCACGGGATCCCGTTCTACGGCTTCTTCGGCACCGCCCTCGGGGCCGTCCGGCACGGCGGCTTCATCCCCTGGGACGACGACATCGACCTGGTGGTCTTGAGGGAAGACTTGCCGGCGGTCGCCGCCGCGCTGAGGGAGGACCTGGACCCCAGGAGATACTATTATCACGAGCCTTCGGCGGACGACCACCCCCACGTCATGGACCTGAGCGGGGGAGAGGAGTCCCTGCGCGACAGGACGGCGCTGTTCATCGACATATTCCCCCTGTGCGAATATCCCGACGGGGCGTTCCGGAAGGCCGTGGAGGACGCGGCGATCTGGGGGGACAACCTGGCCATCTACGCGCTCGACCGCGTCAAGTCGGAGGCTATCCATAAAGGATTGAGATGGACGCACCGGTTCTTCTCCAAGCTGGCCGACATGGCCGCAGGGCCAGGCTGCGACAAGGTGACGGTGCGCTCGACCCAGTTCAAGGAGTACATATTCCCGATAAGATGCTTCGGGAACCCCGTCAGGAGCCCGTTCGAGGGCACCGAGATGCCCCTGCCGGAGAAGTGGGACGGCATGCTCACGAAGCTGTACGGGGACTACATGACCCCGCCCCCGGAGTCGGAGAGGAAGGGCGCCGGAGGGTTCCCGTGCAGCGTGCTCCTGGACTACAGGCGCGACAAGAAAAGGGAGTAAAAGGTTTGAGGGGGGAGGCCCCCTTATTAGAAGATCACTCGTACTTCCTGATGAAGCCGTCCTCCATCATCTTGGCGGTGAGGCTCCTGGAGCGGTTGATCATGAACTCGGCCTTCTCGCGGAGCTCCTGGGCGGAGAGCTTGAGCCTGGCGACGCCCTGCTCCTGGGCCTTCATCCCGACGGCGACGGCCTCCTCGATGAAGGCGTTCGTCTCGGACATGGTCGGGACGATGTAGTTCTCGCTGATTCCCTTCTCCTCGGCGGTCTTCGCGAGGGACCTGGCGGCGGCGATGCACATCTCGTCGGTGATGGTCTTGGCCCTGACGTCGAGCACTCCGCGGAAGATCGCAGGGAATCCCATGGAGTTGTTGACCTGGTTGGGGAAGTCGGACCTCCCGGTGGCGAACACCTTGCATCCGTGCTCCTTCGCCTCCCACGGCCAGATCTCCGGGATGGGGTTGGCTGTGGCGAAGATGATGGGGTCGTCGGCCATGAGGTCAACGTACTCGGGCGGGATCGTCCCGGGCCCGGGCTTGGATGCTGCGATGACTATGTCCGCGCCCTTGAACGCCTCCTTCATGCCTCCGGTCTTCCCGGCGCCGTTGGTCTTCTTGCATATCTCCCACTTCTGCTTGAAGCTACCCTCGACGTCCTTCCTCTCGGGGTTGAGGATGCCCTTGGAGTCGCACATGCACATGTTCTCGGGCTTGAACCCGGTGGCAAGCATGAGCCTGGCTATTGCGATGGAGGCCGCACCGGCGCCGATGACGGTGATGTTGGCGTCCTCGAGCTTCTTTCCGACGAGCTTCATGGCGTTTATCGCGCCTGCGACCTCGACGGTGGCCGTCCCCTGCTGGTCGTCGTGCCACACCGGGATCTTGCAGTCCCTCCTAAGCTCGTCCAGGATGTCGAAGCACTTGGGATTGGAGATGTCCTCGAGGTTTATTCCGCCGAAAGAAGGCGCGATCAGCCTGACGGTCTCGATGATCTTCTCGGGGTCCTTGGTGTCAAGGCAGATCGGGACGCAGTCCACGCCTCCGAGGTACTTGAACAGCATCCCCTTCCCCTCCATGACGGGCATGGCGGCCTCCGGGCCGATGTCTCCCAGGCCCAGGACGCGGGTACCGTCGGACACGACCGCCACGGTGTTCCACTTCCAGGTGTGCTCGTAAACCTTGTCGGGGTTCTTGGCGATGTCCTTGCAAGGCTCCGCGACGCCGGGGGAATACCAGATCGCGAAGTCGTTGAAGTCCCTGACGCACGCCTTGGGGACGACCTCGATCTTCCCGCCGTAGTAGGGATGCATGACCATCGCGTCCTTTCCGGGCTTCTGAGCCCTCTCCAGCCTCTCCTCGGGTGTGAGATCCTTGTAATCCTTCTTTTCTTCTGCCATTAGACAAACTCCCTTTCTACGAATTTCGTAAAGATTGATTCGAATTCTGTCGCATTGCATGCGCTTTGCTATATTTATAAGTAATCTAATAACGAAGTCCAAAGCACTCGCTCGGGCCGGCGTTATAACCGGACGCCGATCCGCTGCGACGAGGGGCTGGAAGACGGTAAGATGACTAGAGCCTATCAGACCGCCTCCAACGGGAGGCTGCCGGAAGACCATGGCCATGCCGCATTCGCGAGTCGGGCAAGTCTCGGTGGTTCAGTGCTAGATCATCCGAACATAGGCTCGTTGGACCTGGAACGAGGCACGCTCTCCGCGATCTTCTTGAGGTCCCCGTCGTGCGAGTCCACCGTGTCCGCCATCATCTTGCAGAAGGCGATGATGAAGCCTTCTGAGATCTGGGCTTCGCGATACGGGAACGCGTCCTCGAACATCACGTATCCGTCGTCCGGGTCCAGATAGAAGGCTCCGAAGCTGAGGGTCTTGTTGATGCAGTTGAGCTCCCATGCCACTTTGCTGTAGTTGTCCGGAGAAGATTTGAAATCCAGCTGGCACAAGATGCGGATGGCCAGCTTTTCGACGATGATGTTCATCCTTATGGGAAGGTCGTCTCCCATGAAGCCGGTGTGGATTATCTTCCTGTCCGCATCCTCGCCGTACTTCAGATCCGCGTTGTCGAAAGCGCTCTTGATCAAACTGTAGACCTGATCCGGCGTCATCCCGGACGTTTCGCTCTTCTTCTTACCGAACATTGTATCGCCCCTAGCCTGTCACCTGCAAGGCAGGACATGATAACAAAGCCTACATAAAAACAATGTTGCAGACTATCCGCGCCGGATAGGGAAAAACAGATGCCGATGCTTGTCGGGCCTTTCCAAATGAGGATCGGGACCCTTGCTGTCCGATCCCGCAGAAACTCGACGTCCCAGCCTAATTAAGACTATAGTCTACATAAATCTCCGTATCGGCCTCTGTTCTCCGACCGTTCGGCTTCGAATGGAGCACTATAGTTCGAAATAGGCTTCGCTCCTCGCCCATGTCGATCTTTATCGGGCCCTGCTTGCCGAATATCCTCTTGGAAAGCATCCCGCACTCCATCCATGCCGCCTGATACACCATTATAGGTGCGACGCAGATCATGGACATGCCTCCGCGGACCTCCTCCCGGTTTATCCTGCTGGTCTCGAAGCTCACCACGTCTTCCATGGTTATCGTCTTCAGATTCTTGGAGAAGCCTTCCAGCGCCTGGCAGTCGGACTCCAGGTCGACGGCCATCGTACCGTCGCCGTTGTCCGTCACGGTAACCTTGATCTTCCTGTCGCAGATGCTCATGTCGGAGACTATAGTGGATGGCATGCCTTGCGGATGTGCTAGGAAGTATTTCGCGATGCGCCTCCGGAACCTGTGACTGCCGTCGATTACAAATAATCGCAGTGTGTAATAATAATTATGACAAACGGCGTGCTCGGGATCATAGCGTGCCCGATGGTGGACGACAACCTGGTCTACAGCCTCGCGAAGGACCCCGAAGAGAAGAACATCGTCATCGTCGAGAACAAGAACAACGAGTCCATCAGAAGGAAGCTGGACAAGTCCGGGATAGGCTATTCGACAGCCGAATGGGACGACGTGCTGTCCGGGAAGATCGCCCTGGACCGCAAAAGGTACACCATCCTGATTTACATGACAGACCTTGGCCTTCATGCCGTGCCTGAGACCTTGAAGACCACGGTGGAGAAGCTGGCGACCGAGATGCAGCCGCTAGTCGACGCCTTGGGGTTCTACATCGGGACCTGCGGCAACTTCGAATGGGACGCGCCGGCATGGTGCGAGGAGAGAGGATACAAGCCTTCGGCGACGTTCCGCGACAGGAACGGATGCCTGTGCCACGACTGCGTCGGGATAAACATCGCGGGAGGCCCCAAATACTCCGAGATGCAGAAGCGGTACCCGGGCCACATGTACATCTTCCCCGCCATGGCCTCCAACTGGGACGCGTTCAACGAGGCTGATGCGGCCAACTCCGACGCCACGGAGGAGTCCATCACCCCGGACATGAGGGAGGCCTTGGGGATAGAGCCGGGCCATGACGGGTACATGAGGTGGCTGCTGAGCCTCGGGGGCTACCAGCATCTGCTGAAGATAGACACGGGGATCGGAGACAGGGAACGTTTCGACGAGGACCTGCAGAGGCTCTCGGAGAGAACGCGCCTGAGCATAAGGGTGGCAGACGAGGGGTGGGCGGACCTCCAACCGACCGACGACCTGTACGCCAGATGCAAGTCGCTGCTGTCCCGGTGATAGGATGCGCGTAGACTCGGAATTCACCGTCGGGATACACGCCCTTCTCGTCTACGGGTTCTTCGACGAGGACAGGATAACCAGCGACACGGTGGCCAGAAGCATCGGCTGCAACCCCGTCATCGTCCGCAAGGTGTTCAGCAAGCTATCCAAAGCCGGGCTGCTGAGGACCGGCATGGGAGGAGCCCGCACCGTCCTGGCCAAGCCGGCCGAGGAGATCTCTCTGAAGGACGTCTTCCTCGCCACCGAGGAGGAGGACGCCGAGGCGGCGTTCAGCATGTACCCCGCCAACCTGCGCTGCCCGATAGGCAAGGAGATCCACGGGATCCTGTCCTCTCGCTTCCGGTCGGCCATGGACGCCATGCTGGAGGACCTTTCCCGCACCACATTGGCCGACCTTATAGGGGAGCTTCCTCCGGAGAAGCGCAGGCTGCCTGAAGAGCTCAGGGCACGACGCTGCGTCCTACGCCCGTCTGCCGGCCCCGGGATCTTCTGGATGCCCTCATTCCCGTCTGATGTCGTACGTTCGCCTGCGGTTCCGTACGCCAAAGTCGGACGGATCCGCTTCCCCTGCTGAAGACCCTTAACGGTTCGAACCCCGAAAACTGCCCTGCGCGATGCGACGGCCACAACATCAAAGGCCGTTGGACCTCAGTTCAATTATAACAGATAACATATTCATCCATACTACATTTGACATGCTTTAACAGGCTTCGATTCTTGGTCCATGACTTTGCCATGTAAGACGCAATAAAATGCCAACCGTCGTAAGCGGTCGAATCCCGCGAGAAGGGGCTTCGCGATGTCGGAAGAAGATCGGATAACCACTGCAGAGGCGTTCTGCGACGATAACGAAGCCTTCCTGGATCGGATGAAGCGGCTCGGATTCGCCAGGAGGGACATGGACTACGTCCGAGGCCACATCTACGAGCGTCCCGGGGCCGTCTCCCGCGAGACCGGCGCGTTCGACAGCGCGATCTTCCTTGAGCCGACCT
>JAEEJP010000035.1 GCA_016281925.1 Methanomassiliicoccaceae archaeon | reverse complement strand
GTTCAAGTACGACTACGGCGACACCGCCGGGTTCACGCCTCTGCTGATGATGTACACCCTCGGAAGCGACTTCATACCCTCTTCGATCCACGCGGGCGGTCTCAGATACCACGGCATGTCCCCTCTGGTGTCTGCGGCGTATGACACCGGCCTGCTTTCCGCCAGGTCCTACGATCAGACCCAGACCTTCGAGGCCGGAGTGATGATGGCCAGGACCGAGGGCATAATACCCGCGCCCGAATCCTGCCACGCCGTCAAAGCCGCGATAGATCTGGCTCTCGAAGCCAAAGAGAAGAACGAGGAGAAGACCATAGTATTCTGCCTTTCCGGCCACGGCCTGCTGGATCTGTACGGATACGAGCAGTACCTCGAAGGAACCCTGCCCTCGTCCGGAATATCCGGCTGAGAATCTTAAACCGCCCCTCCTTCCGCGGGAGGGGCATTTTTCCAGATAGTCATAAATAGTGTTCCGTGTTAACACGTGTCACGGTAACGCGCCGCCTTCTGCATAAGGTTCGCCGGCGCATCCGCAGGGAAGCGATCCCATGGGACTGGACGAGCTGAGGGAAGGCATAAGCAGAATTGACGCAGAGTTAGTCAGGCTGATGGCCGAGCGCACAGGCCTGGCGAAGAAGGTAGGGGAGATCAAAAGGGAAAAGCATCTCCCCATACGCGACGAAGCCGTGGAGAAGAAAGTGATCGCCAGGTATGTCGATGCCGGGAAAGAGGCGGGCCTGAGCAGGGAGGTCATGGTTTCTGTCGCTTCCGCGCTCATAAAAGAGGCCGTCGAAGCCGAATCCAGGGTCCCTTCCGGCAGGGGAGGCAGGAGAATCGCGGTGATAGGCGGCGCCGGCAAGATGGGCGTCTGGATCTCCGATTTCCTGAGGGATTCCGGCCACGAGACCATAGCGATCGATCCGGCGCTGGACAACGGCTTTTCCATAGAGGATTGCGCCGGATGCGACGCCGTGGTGGTATCCGTCCCGATCCATTCCGTCGCCGGGGTTCTGGGCCAGCTGGAGAGCATATGCCCCCCGGACACGCTGATCTTCGATCTGGCATCGCTGAAGACCCCTGCGGAGGCGAAGCTCCGGGAGATGGCCGGAAGCAGGAAGGTCTGCTCGGTTCACCCTATGTTCGGGCCTTCCGCGACTTCCATGTACGGCAGGAACCTTATCGTCTGCGACTGCGGGAACCGCGCGGCGGCCGAGGAAGCGGCCGATCTGTTCTCGGACAGCGGCGGCAACGTCAGGGTAATGGGGCTGTCAGAGCACGATTCATACATGTCATATGTTCTGGGGCTGACCCACGCGGTCAACATAGCGCTGTTCACCGTCCTCCAGAGGAGCGGATATTCATTCGAAGACCTCAGGACGGTGTCTTCAACGACATTCAACAAAGGTCTGGACACCAACATGTCGGTGGCGTCGGAGGACCCGATGCTGTACTACGAGATACAGCACATGAATTCCCACAGGGACGAGATGTGGTCCCTCTTCGCCGGCGCGGTGGAGGATCTCAGGGAATGCTCCCTGAGCGGAGATCCCGCCGGTTTCGTGGCGCTGATGGATGCCGGCAGGGAATACTTTTACGGAAAACGATAACAAATTAATAAAAAAATGAGGAATCAGGGCAGGGAAATCACATGATGTATGGGAAAAGCATCCGTATGGAAAGAATCATGGACAGGAAGACCGGGAACGCGGTCATAGTGCCTATGGACCACGGGATATCGGTCGGACCGCTGGACGGCCTGATCGACATGAGGAAGACGGTCGACGACGTATCCAACGGAGGGGCGACCGCGGTTCTGATGCACAAAGGTCTGATCAGATACTCCTACCGCCAGTCCGGAAGGGACGTGGGGCTGATCATGCACCTCTCCGCCTCCACAGATCTCGGCCCGAACAAGCTCACCAAGGTCCAGATAACCACCATCGAGGAAGCCATCAAATACGGCGCGGACGCCGTGTCCATACACATCAACTTCGGATCCGAGGACGAGCCTTCGATGCTCGAGCAGGCCGGAAAGATATCGGAGCAGTGCACCGACTGGGGGATGCCCCTCATCATCATGGCATATCCCCGCGGCCCCCAGATCAAGAACTCCTTCGATCCCCAGGCCATCGCCCATTGCGCCAGGGCGTCCTCGGAGATAGGCGCCGACATAGTCAAAGTGAGCTACACCGGGGACATCGACACCTTCAGGGACGTCTGCAGGGGCGCGCTTTCGCCCGTCGTCATCGCCGGAGGCCCCAAGATGGATTCCGATATGGATATCCTGAACATGGTCCACGATTCCATAGAGGCCGGCGGGCACGGCGTGTCCATCGGCAGGAACGTCTTCCAGAACCGGAACGTCATGGGCATAACCAAAGCCATATCCAGCATAGTCCTCGACGGATACTCCGTGGAAGAGGCCGCCAAATTCCTCTGAGGGTGTCCCATGGGAAAGCTAATAGCGAGGGCGGACAGGCCCGATGAAAGGGAAGCGAGGAAGGATCTGGTCACCAACGGCCTTGAATCCGGGATCTGCAGGTTCATCCTCAGGAAAGGGGACGAGGATTTCGAGAATCTGGGCAGGATGGAGGCCATCTACACCGAGAACGGGGAATCCGTTTCGGAGGACTACGCGTTCGTCAGCATCGGCACCCCGGAAGACCAGGAGAAAGCGATGTCCATGGCCGGGAAGAAGAAGGCCGTCATCGTCTCCACGTCGGACTGGACCGTCATCCCCCTGGAGAACATGATCGCGAAGTTCTCCGGATCCGGCACGGAGGTCTACGCATGCGCATCCGGCATCGGGGACGCGAAGCTGTTCCTGGAGACCATGGAGAAAGGCGTGGACGGTGTTGCGATAGACGTCGGGGATCCTCTGGAGCTCAGGAAGTTCGGCGGGATCCTGTCGGGAACGGAGCCCGAGGAGCTCTCGGAGATCGAAGTAAAATCCGTGGTCCCGGTGGAGACCGGCGACAGGGTGTGCATAGACACATGCAGCATGATGTCGCCCGGCCAGGGCATGCTCATCGGATCGTTCTCCAACTGCCTGTTCCTCGTCCAGTCCGAGAGCGAGGACAGCGGGTACGTCGCCAGCAGGCCGTTCAGGGTCAACGCCGGCGCCGTCCACAGCTATATAGAGGTCCCCGGCGGAGGGACCAGGTATCTGGCCGAGATCTCCGCGGGCGACAGCGTACTTATATGCGGCAGGGACGGCAGGACTTCGGCCGCTTCCGTCGGAAGATGCAAGGTCGAGAGGAGGCCTCTCCTCATGGTGACCGCCTCCGGCGGCGGAAGGGAATATTCGGTGATCCTCCAGAACGCCGAGACGATAAAGCTGGTGACGAAAGACGGGGCCAAATCCGTGACGGGGATCGTCCCAGGGGACAGGGTCCTCGCCAAGCTGGAATCCGGCGGCAGGCACTTCGGCATGGCCGTCGAAGAATCCATCACGGAGAAGTGAATGAGAGTCTGCGCCGCGTACGGGTCCGAGATCCCCCTCAGGGAAGGCTCGGAGATGCACGAGATCCGTCTGGATGTGTTCAAAGAGATCCCGGCGGGTGCTGGGGACGAATCCCTGGTGACCCTCTGCGGGAAGGACATCTCCGAGGTCCCGGACTCTTTCCGGGGGCTGGTGGACGTCGGGGACAGGGAAATCGCCACAGAACACAGGAAGATCAGATCTTTCCATGATTTCTCGGGCACTCCCGACGCCGATTCCATAGTCCGCATGCTTTCGGAAGGGGACCAGGAGATCTCCAAAGGGGCATTCTACGTCCGTTCCTTCGCCGATCTGGCATCCATATCGGAGGCCGCCCGCAGGCTGGGGAGGAAGCATGTCCTGCTGGGCATGGGGGAGCTGGGGCAGATCACGCGCATAAGGCAGGGATGCCTGGGCAACGAATTCACGTTCGGATACGTCGGGCTCCCGACCGCACCCGGGCAGCTGAGCGCCGACGAGATGGAAAGGCTGGGGGACGGATGCGAGATCCTCGGCATAGTGGGGCATCCTCTGTCGCATTCAAAATCCCCGGCGATGCAGGGCGCGGCAATGGCGGAGGCCGGAATCAACGGGAAGTACCTGGCATTCGACTCGCCGTCGCTGGATGCCATAGAGGATGTCATCCGCGGCTACGACGTCAGAGGGGTGAACGTCACCATCCCATACAAACAGCAGATAATCCCTCATCTGGACAGGATCTCGGAGGTCGCCGAGGATGTAGGGGCGGTGAACACCGTCGCGAACCGCGGCGGAGAGCTCGCAGGCTATAACACAGACGTCCGCGGGATAGAGTACGCTCTCTCCGGCACCGATCTGAAGGGATCGGAATCCCTGGTGATGGGATCGGGCGGGGCGGCCAGAGCCGCGGTCTATGCGCTCTCCGAAGCAGGGTCCAGAG
The DNA here is from genome assembly GCA_016281925.1 of Methanomassiliicoccaceae archaeon. Lineage (GTDB taxonomy): Archaea > Thermoplasmatota > Thermoplasmata > Methanomassiliicoccales > Methanomethylophilaceae > Methanoprimaticola. Next base: position 4,404 of record JAEEJP010000035.1, on the reverse strand, counting down.
TAAGCATCGCGGGAAGGAACAGGGAGACGGTGTCCGCCCTGTGCAGGGAATTCGGCGCCGAGCCGCATTCCGGCGGAGTTTCCCGGTTCGCTCTGGCGGTCAACTGCACCCCGATAGGGCTGGTCGAAGGGGAGTACCCGGCGGATCTGTCCGATCTTCATAGAGAACAGACCGTATTCGACATGGTCTACGGAAGGGATACGCCGCTGGTCTCTCTGGCCAGGTCCAGGGGATGTCGCATCGCCGACGGCGCCGACATGCTGATCGGGCAGGGAGCGGAATCCTTCAGGATATGGTTCGGGAAGGAGCCCGACATCTCCGCCATGAGGAGGGCTCTGCGATGGCCGGCATCGGCATCTCAGGCGGGGCGATTTCCGTGATGAACGCCATCCCGTGCGGAATCGGCTCCACGATAGGCATAGCGCTGAGGACCGAGGCCAGGTTCGAGCCCGCGGATTCCACTTCAGTGGTGCTTGTGGACAGGCCCCAGCTGAATCCTTCCCTGGCGAAAAGATGCGTGGAGAGGGCTCTGGAAGCCATAGGCGAAGAGCCTGCCGGTTACAGCCTGGAGGTCAGGACGGAGATACCCCCTTCGATGGGGCTGAAAAGCTCCAGCTCGGTCTGCAACGCGGTCATATCCGCCGTCCTCGATCATTATGGCAGGGAAATGGACAGGCTGGACGCGATAAGGCTGGGGGTATCCTGCGCCAAGGAGTGCAGAGTCACAATAACCGGGGCGTTCGACGACGCATGCGGGTGCGGGCTGGGAGGCCTGGTGGTCACCGACAATACCCGCGACCGTCTCATTTCAAGGGACGAGATCCCGGTCTACGACGCCGTGATATGCGTCCCGGACAGGTCGATCCCCAAAAGCAAGGTGCCTGTGGAGCGCTACAGGGAGCTCGGAAAGGAATACGAAGCGATGGTCCCGGACATACGGGACGGATATCTGGATGTCCTCACAAGGAACGGCGGGTATGTGGAGGGCATAATCGGAGGAAGCTCCGGTCTCGCCCGGAAAGCGCTTGGATTGGGCGCTCTGGCCGCCGGGATCTCCGGCACCGGCCCGGCAACGGCGGTGCTGGCCGAACGCGGGGACGGGAAAAGGATCGCGGAAGGGCTGGGATGCCCATGCATAATCACGGAGACAGCATGACAGACATTGTTTTCAGCGGGGGAAGCATCGGCGGGACCGCGGACGTCCCCCCATCCAAAAGCTATACGCACAGGGCGATAATCCTGGCCGCCCTTTCCGGGGGGAGATGCGAGATATCCAATTCTCTGGATTCTTTCGACACGCGCGCCACCATGGACGCCGTGAGGTCGATGGGCGCTTCGGTTGTGAAATCCGGTCGGGGGATCGTCGTGGATTCCTGCGGGATCCATGCTCCGGACCGGGCGATAGACGTTCTGAATTCGGGGACGACGATGAGGCTGATGTCGGGCATAGCCGCGCTTTTCCCGTCGGAGACCGTCATCACAGGCGACGAATCCATAAGGAAAAGGCCGATGGGGCCCCTTCTGGACGCCCTCGGAAGATGCGGCGTCGCATGCTCTTCCGCAGACGGCAGGGCTCCTCTGAGCATCAGAGGGCCGGTAAAAGGAAACGAGATAAGGATCGACGGCAGCCTGAGCTCCCAGTTCGTGTCCTCCATGCTGATCATGGCGCCGCTGGTCGGAAGGCCGGTGGACATAATCCTGGAGGGGAAGCAGGTCTCCAGGCCGTACGTGGACATAACTCTGGCCGTCATGGGCGAGTTCGGCGTTAAGGTCGGCAGGACCTCTTCCGGATACCATGTCGAGCCGCAGAGCTATGTTCCCTGCGATTACGGGATACCAGCCGATTTCTCTTCGGCGGCGTTCCCTCTGGTGGCCGGCGGGCTTTCCGGCAGCGTGTCGGTGAAAGGCCTGGATCCGGACAGCCCCCAGGGCGACAGGAAAATAATAGATATTCTCAGGGAAGCCGGATGCACGGTGGAGTCTGAAAGCGGATGCGTGACATGCTCCCGTTCCGGAAGGCCGAAGGCCATCGACGTCGATCTCTCGGACATCCCGGATCTTTTCCCCGCGGTAGCCGTCCTTCTGAGCACGGCGGAAGGCACCAGCAGGCTCTACGGCGCCCCGCAGCTCAGATTCAAGGAGAGCGACAGGATAGAGTCTGTGGAAAGGATGCTGAAAACCCTCGGGGCCGACATCGAAGGCACGGACGACGGCTGCGTCATCAGAGGCGTGCCGAAGCTCCGCGGGGGCAGGATAGACCACGGCGGGGACCACAGGCTGATGATGTCGGCCGCGGTGGCTTCCCTGGTGTCCGAAGGCCCGGTGTCCATGGAGGACGACGGCTGCTGGAACGTCTCGTATCCGGGGTTCCCGGATGCCATGCGCTCGCTGGGAATGAGGTGCTGACATGGAGATATATTCGGTCGGAAACAAGCTGAGGATAGGCCTTTTCGGGAAAAGCCATGCGGAATCTATAGGCTGCTACATCGACGGTCTGCCGTTGGGCATGGAGATAGACGCGGACGGAATCGCCAGGGCCATGGATCTCCGCAGGCCCAAAGGCGGCATCGGAACCCCCCGCAGGGAGAAGGACGAAGTCATCCTGGAGGAAGGGGTTATCGACGGGAAGGTCGCCGGCCGCGTCCTGATCAGGATAATGAACCGCAACAAGGACTCGTCCGCATACGACGGGTTCAACGTGACCCCCAGGCCCGGCCACGCGGATCTTCCCGCGCTGATCAAGTTCGAAGGCTTCGAAGTCGCCGGAGGCGCCCAGTTCTCCGGGAGGATGACGGCTCCGCTGGTGGCCGCCGGGGCCATCGCCCAGCAGTATCTGGCCGCCAAAGGCATCAGGATCGCCGCCTATTCGAAGCAGATCGCGGATGTCATCGATACGGAGGAACGCACGTTCGAGGAGATGGAAGCATCCAGATCCAGAAAGACCCGCGCCGCGGACGACGCTCTGGATGCGAGGATGGAGGAAGCGATACTGAAGGCGTCCGCCGACGGGGACAGCGTGGGCGGAATCGTCGGCTGCATGGCCATAGGCCTTCCCATAGGCTTCGGAGGCATATGGTTCGACGCTTTGGACGTGTCCGTAGCCAGGATGATGTTCTCGATCCCGGCCGTGAAAGGGGTGGAATTCGGGAAGGGATTCGGCTTGGCGTCTATGAGAGGATCCGAAAGCAACGACCAGTATGCCGTCAAGGACGGGAGGATCTCAGCGCTCAGCAACAACATGGGAGGGGTCTGCGGAGGCATGAGCGACGGGATGCCGCTGACCTTCAGCGTGGCGTTCAAGCCGACGCCGTCGATATCAAAGCCTCAGAGGACGGTCAATCTCAGGGAAATGCGCGACGACACCGTCGAAATAAAAGGCAGGCACGATCCCTGCATAGTCCCCCGCGCGGCGGCGGTGGTGGAAGCCATGGCGGCGATCGCCATCATGGATCAGGACCTATCATTCCAATCTGACCAATGAGAATTTGGTCATATTGTCTTCCCTGTCTTCCACGTTCTCTCTGTCGAGGTACAAGCCGTAATGCTCTCCGGCATCCTTTCTGCAGACGGCGGCGGAGCCTTCCTCGAGCATCCCTTCGGACAGCATCTCCGCGGCATAGGCGGTGTCCTCGCATTCTTCCATGGCCGCTCCGGGATACAGCATGCGGAGGTTGTTCTGCGACTGGTGGAGCGCCTGGATATGGGATACGAGCTTCGTGACCGCATCCTCTTTTCTTCTTTTGAACACGCAATGGTGTATGGGCGACCACATAAGATCCAGTTCAAGGAGGTTGCGCACCCCTTTTTTGGCTTCTTCGGTCTCCTGGACTTTGCCCGCATATTTGTTTTCGACCGCGAGGACGCCATAATCGATCTCTCCCAGGACCAGGGCATCGATGACGTTTTTGGCCGACATCAACGGCACAAGCTCGGAATTTTTGAGATCGAATTTCTTGGAGAATATGGCCGCCATCTCTTCGCTGTTGGAGAACGGGATTCCCATATACCCTATTCTTATGGAGTCTCTCATGCGCTCACCGCGGAAGTCCCGGCACCGGGCTTCTGGAGGCGACAGGAAACGGCATCGATAAAACCGTTTGCAATAATAGACACGATTCTTTATCGATAAACTGTTATGGCTTCCGGGAATCCGACGTTTCCCGGAGATGATCGCATCGTTTCCGGAACGGAGTATGATATGCGCGAACCAGGAAATCTTTAAATATAATGGTGTTGTGCAGGAGATTACGCGACGAAAGTTGCAGATTCATAGAATCAAAATCATGCACCCGACCCAGAGGAACTGGGCAGGGGAAGAGGCACAGGGCTCCGCATTGGAGGATGAGGACGGATAAAGCCCGATGACTGCCGGAACATACGAAACCTGGACGTGTGCTAGATCAT